>LUZL01000246.1 GCA_001603615.1 Bacteroidales bacterium Bact_20
ACACAAGATAATTGTGAAATAGTATTTATTAAGTTGCTATCATTTATCTTAATTACTGAAGAATTGAACCATCTAGACGTATGAACTATTTCACACCCTAGAGCTTTTAAGCTATCTAAATACCAGCTATTTACTGGTAAATCGGTGCTATCAATAGGTATGTTAAATTTAGTTCGTCTCTCTATGGCTCTACTAGAAAGATATTCCTCTGGATGATCTATAGAGTAATTCGTATTATATTTATTAGTGAAATCTACTCTATAATAAATCTGAGCATCTACAGTAGTAGCTAGCAGAATAGCAACTAGCAAATAAATAATTTTATTCTTTACCATAATCTATTAACCTCCATTCGTATTTGACGCCATTTTTAATTTTCCCCGACATATTATCCTCATTTTCCAAATTTACAAATACTTTTTTTATTAAACCTACATTTTTAGCATAAATTTCGTATTTGTAACGATTATACTTTAGATTTATGAAACTATCTTGTAGTACCTTCACTGTAGAATCAAAGGCTAAATTCGAAATATTAAACGGTTTATTAGCATTTGTATATTTATATTCTTGATAATCTAAAGTATTTAATGCATTACCATTCCATTTTGCATAATTTTTAACAGGGAAAATTAATTTAATATATCTAATATTTTCTTCTACTCTTTCTATATGTTTATTTGTTTTTACGCTATACCATACATTTTTTAGTATCCAGGGGAGAGTATCATTATATTTATACCAGCGTTCAATACGATATGCTTGCCTACCTTCGTTATCAATAAATGAAGATTCTATTAATTCTTTTATCAAGAAGTAATTAGTATCTGATGTAGCAGAGAAATCATCGAAATAGATAGAATCTACCTCATAAGTAAGATAATATCCTGGCTCAGCTATATAATATGAATAACCCACATCTATAACTTCTGCTTCTTTTTGGCAGCTAAATAAATAAGTAATAAAAACTAAAACAAACAGATACTTTTTCATCTAAATGTACCATTAAAAAAATCATTTTCAGATGGTTCTTTGAGGATACCTTTTTTGTATTGATCAATATTTTTAATTATATCATCTTCTATTTTCATTGGATCCTTGTTTGGTTGATAAACTTTTCTTTCTATTAGCGAACCATAATTATACATCTCAGTCAGAATAATAACACCATTTTCGTCATACATTATCCAAAGACTATCACGCAGACCATCGCGATATTTACCTATTTCGTATATCTGTCCGTTAGAGTAGAAATATTTTGTAAGACCTTGAATAGTGTCATTTTTGTAGTTAGTAATTATTCTGGGGTTTTTAGTAGGGTAGAAAAGTTTATATCCACCATTTTTCTTACCATTTAAGTAATTAGCAATTTGTAAAGTATCTCCATTAGGAAAAAAGTCGTAACAAACGCCGTTTAGTGATCCATTTTTATAGTTTTCTATAGCTATGATGTGATCTAAACCATCATAATAAATCCATTTGCCTTCCTTTTTTTTATCATAATAAATACCCTCAGCATATTTTTTACCATTTGGATAATAATGAATAGCGTATGCCTTTTTACCATTATCACTGAAACTCATCTTAGTTTTTATATTCTTATCTGGATAGAAATAAGTAAATTCACCTATAGGTGTGCCATGATAGAAACGACCTTTATAAAAGAGTTTACCATCTTTGTATTTCTCCCAATAGCCATGAGGTAAACCATTTAAATCTTTTTGATTGATAGTATCATTTTGAGAAAATAATGTAACCGTAACAAATATAAAAATAAAAATAAAAATATTAGATTTCATAAATGTAAGTTTTGATAATATTGTTGAATTTCTAATGCAAAATCATATAAAGACTGAAATACCAGATCTACATCTACTAGTGTTAGCTCCTCTTCTTCTAGATCACCTATATAAATTTTTCTAATTCCCAATTTCTGAGCAAAATCCATATCTACTTTGCTATCACCTACCATCATACTATGTGAAAAATTTATCATAGGGAAATCTTCTTTGGCTTTCAAAGCCATACCAGGATTGGGTTTTCTAAATAAAGAATTTGAGTTAGATAAATCTGGGCAATAATATATAGCATCTATGCGGCCACCAGCTTTTAAGATTTCCTCTATCATAAATTTATGTATCTCTTTTAAATCATTCTCAGTCATTACCCCCTTGCCAATACCTTGCTGATTGGTTACTATAATAATTTTGTTAAAATATTTTGCTAAAATACCTAAAGCCTCTTTTACATTTGGTAAAAATTCAAATTCATCTACTAGCTTTATATAATCACCTATTTTACGTTTATTTAATACACCATCTCTATCAAGAAATAGAGTCCAATTCTGATGGATTGTCCAGTTTTTTAGTATATTTTGATTATATAAAGACATTTTTTTATTTAAAAGTAAATCTAATAAACATAAAGTACAAATATAAGAAAAATATTAAAAATGAATTATTAAAAAATGGATATTTACATATCTAAAAATAATAAATATATTAGTGAAACCAATCCTATAATATTTTGTTCTGCAATTCAGGTAGATGATAGAATATAAAAGTAAGAACTCTTTTGATTTTTTATAATTTTCATTAAATCTGAAATAATGCTATGATATATGATATCTCTCATTTAACATCTGGAGTTTAATTTTTGAGGATAAGTAATGAAAACAATAATCAGAATATTAAATTTATTAAGCAATAATTAAAATAATTTAATAAAGGAATAAAGAAGCCACAATTGTGGCTTCTTTATTTTATCTTTAAAATGCCAAAGAGTAATCGTAAGAAGGGTAAGAAATAGTAACAATTTATATTGTTTAACTTTTAGTGTTATCTTAATATTTTAGTTTCATCAACCTCCAATACCTCACCCATGCCCACCTATCGTGAGATGACAAATTCAATAGTCGCCCTACATCAGATACAACGTCATCTTTCAGATACTTATTCATAATCACAAACCATATTAGATAGTTCTGCAGATACTTCGTGGCTACTCCTCTGAATTTACTCATCCAAATGTGTAAACCCTTAATCTTTTTCTCTGCTACTTGTGTGCTATATACTGCTAATCCCTTTGTTTGTTTTCTTACTAGTACCTTTTTTGTTGGTGTTTCTATTACTGCCTTTTTAAACTCCTCATTTGGCTTGATACATATCAAATTCATCTCAGTAGCTCTCTTTTTCAATTCGTCTTTTATCTGTTCGTTTTGTACTCTTTTTTCACCAGTGTGTTTGAAAAGTAAATTACCTTCTCTGTCAGTCATCACCAGCACTGCTACATTTGGATGTACTACTTTCATTGCTTGCTCTTTTTCTTCTAGACTTTTGAATCTTCGTCCTTTCTCAGAATACTCCATTAATAGCTCATCAGCCTCGATGATACCAGAAAAACTAATTCCTCCTTCTAATCCTTGTATGGCAGACAAGATCTTATGTCTCCATCTGAAACTCGTTGGCAAGCTGATACCTACTTCTTTAGCACAAGCTCTTAGGCTCTTGCCCTCTAGCATACATTTTAAATAATCCATAATAAGATAGTACTTATGAGAATAGTAAACAAAAGATTTAGCAGTCTCTCTGAATTGATATTTGCAATTTTTACATTTATAGACTTGTCTGCCATTACGAACACCTGCTTTGGTTACATGCTCACATTTACATCTAGGACAAATGGGAGCTGTTGTTAGAATCTTGATTCTCTGATAATCTAATGCTGTCAATCTATTATCAGTGAGGAATTCGTAGAGATTGTCTAGGAATTCGCGTTTACCCTCTTTGGTGAGAGCCAGCATTTCTGCAATGATTTCGGATGAATATTCCATAAAATTTATTTTTTACAAAAATAATAAAATTATTAAATACTAAAACTTAAACATTTATGTTTGTTATAGAGGGGATAAAATTTTTAAAAAAATTTTATCCCCTTTTTAATATTCACTTTTTAATATCTCTATGATTTTAAAATACTAATTCATTATCGAGCATATTCCCTTAATAATCTTTAAGATAAAATTATTTAGTAATCTCAATCACACTACTTATATTTTCCTTTTGCGTATGTGCATTTAAGAAGTATATCCCAGTCTCTAAATTACTCACATCTAATGACCATTCTGATTCAGAGCTGGGATTTAATTTTAGTGTAGAATATACTTTTTCACCATAAATATTATAAATTTCTACTGATAAATTATTTATTACTGTATTATTATTAATTATTTTTATTATAAATTTCCCATCTGAAGGATTTGGATATGTTAAAATGTATGGTTTATAAGCATCAAATTCACTAATTGAAACTGCTTTTGATAATTTTGCTAGAAAAGCATTACTACCACTAGAAGAATTATTTATACTATAGGGACCAAAAGATACAATACCAGTAGCAATACTGCCTGTAACGTAAACATCATCATTAATATCTGTAACCAAGTCGTAGCTTATTTCTGGACCAGAAATACCTACTCTATCCGCCCATTTAACGGTGCCAATAGAATCATATTGTACGATAAATAAATCATTAGTCCCAGCACTTGGTAAAGTAGTTGACCCAAAAGTTATTGATGGACTACCATAAAAACCGCTAACCCATACATTCCCTTTTTTATCTATAGAAACGCCTTTTCCCTCATCCCAATCACTACCACCTGCACTTCTTGCCCATTTAACATCCCCATATTGATTAAATTTAGCAATGAAAAAATCATTACCACCCATATTAGTTAATGTATTTGTGCCTAATGTGATAGTATTACTACTAAAAAAACCTGTAATGTATACATTGTTACTATCATCAGTAGCGATACTATTATTAGTCAATTCATCCACACTAGTTCCTCCAATGTTATTTGCCCAAATAATATTCCCTAAGCTATCACATTTTACTATAAAAATATCAGACATTGATGTTGATAAATTATTTAAAGTAAAGGATCCAAAAGTTATAGAATTACTCATATACGTACCAGTTAGAAATATATTGGCATTTTTATCTGTTGTTACACCATAACCTTCGTCATGATCATATTTACCAAAACTTTTTGCCCACATTACTGTCCCTAAACTATCGTATTTAACTAAAAAAATATCATAACCACCATTATTTGTCAAAGTATATGATCCAAAAGTAATAGTATTACCCCAATATCTACCAGTAATACATACATAGCTATTATTATAAGTTGCCACGCTATTCCCATAAACAATAGAAGCTCCATCTGCACTCCTTACCCATATTACATTACCATTCGTATCATATTTTACTAAAAATATATCTGCGGAGCCATCTGTATTAGAATTTGTTAAAATGTTTGCACCAAACGTAATACTATTGCTCCTAAAATAACCAGTAATATAAACATTACCACTATTATCGGTAGCTATGCTATAGCTCACATCTTCATCAGTGCCACCTGCACTTCTTGCCCAAATTACGTTGCCATTGCTATCATATTTAACAACAAAAATATCTGCATTTCCAGCATTAAATAAAGTAATATTACCGAATGAAATAGTACTACTTTTGAAATAACCTGTAATGTATACATTGCCATTTTTGTCTGTAGCTACGCTATAGCTTACGTCATCACCAGTTTGTCCAGCACTTATTGCCCATAACCAGTTTTGTGCATAACTCGGTATTGCTATAAATAATTGGCAAATTAAAAAAATGCCAAAGAATAAATTATAATTTTTTTTCATAATATTGTGTTTTTGTGGTTTATAGCAATCTTTTTTTTACTTCATCTATTGCATTATAAATTAAATAACATTATTAATTTCTAATTAATATGTCATTTTAATCTAATTATATCTATTTATATTGATTAATAAAATTATTTTACTAATATATAAACAAAATTATAAAATTTTTATAAAATATAAAAATATTTTTTTAGATATTAAATATTTTTAAAATTTGAATATTTTATCTTCAATCTTTTTAGAGTTAGCACAAAAAAAATAAGGTAATATTTACCTTATTTTTTTATTCATTAATGACAGATTAGTTTTATAAATTGTCAATTATTTTTCGACTTTTAAAACATCTTTAATTATTTCTTCTAGATTATTTTTAGGTAAAGCACCTACTGCCATACGTGGTTGCTCATCTAGTGGAATAAATAATAAACTAGGAATACTTTGAATGCCAAAAGCATAAGAAAGCTCTTGTTCTTCTTCAGTATTAATTTTATAAATCTGTATTTTGCCATTGTACTCTGCATCTATTTCTTCTAAAATAGGTGCAAGCATTTTACAAGGTGAGCACCAATCTGCATAGAAATCTATTATGGCAGGTTTATCACCTTTATATGTCCACTCTGTATTGTTTACGTAATCAAAAACTTTTTCTTTGAAAGTTTCTGCTGTCAAATGTTCAATCATATTTTTTTGAATTTATTGTTTATAAATAACTTGTGAAATCATTTTTTGATATTCTTCTTTGGGATAAGCACCTACAGACATCACTGGATCGCCATTAAGAGGACAGATCAAAATAGTAGGAATAGATTTGATACCGAATGCTTGAGCTAGTTCTTGTTCCTTATCAGTATTTACTTTGTAAAACTGAATATCTTTAGAATACTCCTGAGCTAGCTGATCCATTATCGGAGCAACTCTTTTGCATGGTCCACACCAATCTGCATAAAAATCTATTACACAATGTACTTTGCCTTTGTAGCTCCATGATTTATTATTACGATAATCAAAAACTTTATTAATAAAGTCTTCTGTCGTTAAATACTCAACTTTACCAGTAGGTTTATTACTATTTTCTGAATTAGAAACTGCTATTTCATACGTTTTATGTACGTCATCATTTGTTGTGTCATTAATATCATTGTAACTAACTATACCATTATCATTGGATTTAGATTGATTATTATTAGGTGTACAAAAAGTTAATAACCATATTAAAGGTATGAATGCGATTATATTCATAATTTTCATAAATTTTTATTTACAAAATTACAAAAACAAATTAACTCTCATGTAATATATTGATAAATATCAGAAATTTAAATAATTTAATTTATTTTTTATGCTATTTTCTTTGACAGCTTTATAAAAAACTAAAAAAAATTATATCGGTTTAAAAAATTGTTTAAAAATTTTTAAGAATAGTAAAATTTCTTTTATCTTTGTGCAATATTTTGCTAATATTAATTGTGTATATGAAAAAATTATATTTAATTTTATTAAGTTTTGCTATTTTATCTATAAATATTTATTGTCAGACAGCCACTATTAGAGGTTTTGTGTATAATAAAAAAACAGGTGAACCAATATTATTTACAAATGTATATTTAGCAGGCACTAGCTATGGTGCTAGCACAGATATTAATGGATATTTTGTCATTACAGGTATCAAACCAGGTAGCTATACATTACAAATAACTACTATAGGTTATGATACATTAAAAGAAGAAATTAATCTAAAAGCAGGAGACATAGTTACAAGGAAATATTATTTAATTGAGCGATCTATTAACTTACAAAAAGTTGAAGTGACAGCAATACATAGTGAAGATACATTAGAGACTAAAACATCAGTAATCAAATTAACAGCCAAACAAGTTTCTAGTTTACCATCTATTGGTATGCCAGATATAGCCCAATATATTCAAGTTTTACCAGGTGTCATTTTTACTGGCGATCAGGGTGGGCAGCTATATATTCGTGGAGGTAGTCCTGTCCAAAATAAAATGATACTCGATGGTATCACTATATATAATCCTTTTCACTCTATAGGTTTGTTTTCTGTGATAGAGACAGAGCTCATACGTAATGCTGATATATACACTGGTGGCTTCAATGCAGAGTATGGAGACAGGATATCATCTATTATGGATATAAATCTAAGAGATGGTAATACGAATAAATTATCTGGTATGGTTGGCCTGTCTACTTTTGGTGCTAATGTGCTTTTAGAAGGTCCGATAGTTAGAAATCTAAATAATGACCCTAATAAAGGTACTCTTACTTTTGTGTTATCAGCCAAAAATTCTTATCTACCACAATCATCTAAAGTATTTTATAAATATATTGACGAGGATGGGCTGCCTTTTGACTATCAGGATTTTTATGGTAAATTAACTTATTCTATGCCTAATGGTTCTAAAATATTTGTCAATGGTTTTAATTTTAACGATCATGTCAAATATAGTGATATTGCCGATTTTAAATGGAAAGCCAATGGTGTAGGTTCTAGTTTTTTCATTATTCCAGATGGTAATCTTTCTTTATTAAATTTTAAATTTTCTTACTCTAACTATGGTATTACACTTACAGATCCTACTAATTTACCTAAAGAATCAAATATTAATGGATTTAATCTAGGACTAAACGTAACCAATTATTTCCAAAAAAATTCTCAAATAAATTATGGATTAGAGTTATATGGCTATAAAACTGACTTTCAGTATTATACTGAAGCTTTGCGATTGATAAGTCAAGAAGAAAACACAACAGAAATAGGAATTTTTGTGAAAGGGAAAATTTTTGCTAAAAAATTTATTATTGAACCTGGCTTTCGCTTTCAGTACTATGGCAGCTTATCAGAAGTATCTCCAGAGCCTAGATTGGCAATTAAATATAATTTAGCAGAAAAATTTAGAATTAAACTAGCAGCAGGTCTTTATTCTCAAAATTTAATCAGTGCTACTGACGATAGAGATGTGGTTAGCTTATTCTATGGTTTTTTATCTGGTAGTGATAATTTACCTAAAACATTTAAAGATGAACCAGTAAATTCTAGATTACAAAAAGCACAACATTTAATTTTAGGTTTTGAAATAAATCCTACTAAATATCTGGCTATTAATATAGAACCTTACTACAAAAACTTTTCAATTTTACAAAATCTAAACAGAAATAAAATTTATGACGATACTGAGGAGTATTCTGATAAACCAGATGAGCTAAAAAAAGATTTTATAGTAGAATCTGGTGATGCTGAGGGTGTAGATGTGTCTGTACAATATGAAAAAAAATCTATATACATTTGGATAGCATATTCATTTGGATTTATTCATAGAGACGATGGTTATCAAGTTTATCCTCCTCATTACGATAGACGACATAATCTTAATTTATTAATGACTTATAAATGGGGAAAGTTGAATAATAACGAATTTTCTGTAAGATGGAATTTTGGCTCTGGATTTGCTTTCACCCAAACTGCTGGATATTATCCTCAAGCATCTTTCGCTAATCTAAATAGTGATATAATAAATACTAATGATATATTAGGAATATTATATGGAGATATTAATAATGGACGATTACCTACTTATCACAGACTAGATGTCAGTTATACTCATAAATTTTATATTACCGAAACTGTAACTTTAGACGCTGCAGCTAGTATCACTAATATATATGATAGAAAAAATATTTTTTACATTGATAGAGTTACAGGTAAAACAGTATATCAGTTACCTATTATGCCTAGCATAAGTATAACTATGAGATTTTAACGTTATTAAAATATTATTTTTTATGATTACTCTTCCTATTTACAAACATTCATATGATATGAGTGGTGCTCACTATTTTGTTAATCTAACTATAGATGATCATTCAATAGATTTTTTGATTGATACTGGTGCTACCAATACTGTTATTTCTATTGATCTAGCAAAGCAATTAGAAAGTTTTAGCCAAAGTTTCAGATTAAACGAAAATCCTATTATCACTTTCAGTGATACTATCAGTGAAGTAGCTATCGTACCGATAAAAAAATTCCTTATTGGTGATAAACTTTTAAATAATATTTTTGTCGTAGCTACAGATTTTTCTTTTATCAAAAATCAGAGCTCTTTAGAAAATTTTAAGTCTTTCGATGCAGTACTGGGCATAGATTTGTTATCATTATTTAATGCTAAAATAGATTTCAAAAATAATAAAATTTCATTCTATTTGCCATCTAAAAAATTTTTAAATCAATATTATAAAGGAGTTATTGAAAATATTAATAAAATTTAAGGTTTTGCTAATTAAAGCATCAAGAAAGGACCTGTATATAAATTTTATCACCTTTTTTAACACCTAAAAGCTCACTAGCATTAAATCCTTTAATACCAAGCTCTAGCAAGTACTGGCTATTAAAAAAAGCAAAAATATTTTGTTCTTCTACATCAGAATATCCATTATATAAATTGTAAATTTTATAATGTCTAAGGGAGATTTGCCATTTATGATTTAATAAATTAGCTTTGAAAAAATCAATATCAAAATTTGTAATAATGTTGCCAAAATGGTCTATATGTATTACTTCTCCCGTTGCTATATTTTTATTAAAAAATGGTGTTGGTAAAAAATAAGGTACAATATTTTTGGGGTCATCTATCGCTTGAGCCCATTTATCAACTAATACTTGATTATAAATATTTGATATAGCAAAAATATAATATTCTAATTCATAAAATGATGAATATGGAATATCATTATTAATGATTTTATATATAGCTAAATCTAAATAATTACTTTTAGTAAAAGGATAAAGAATACCATTATTGGGAGCTATAAAATGATGATTGAAACTTTTAATATAAAGAAATCCATTTTCTGGATTAATATTAGAATTTACAGAAATCAAATGAATAGTGTTCTCAGGGAAATGATGCCATGAAGAGGAGAATAAAAAATAAGCATCTGTGAAATCTTTAAGCTCTACATTGTTTGAAATTACAGAAATATTAGTATTTATGCCTCGCTTTAATAACTCGCCATAAAAAATACTATTATAAGGACTATTAATCCCCCAATCACTTATTATAGTTAAATTGTACAGCATTGCTATTAACTAATTTTATTTGTAATTTTGCATTATAAATATGTAAAAATAAAAATTTTTATTTGAATGAGTGAAAAAACTTTTGATTTACATCTAATAGATCATAGTGGCTTCTATGGTATAAAAGATTCCAATATAGAATTAATAAGAAAACTCTTTCCAAAAATAAAGATAATCGTTAGAGGTGATATGCTAAAAGTAATAGGTGAGGATGATGAGATAGAAAATTTTTATCAAAGATTTCAATCACTAATAGAGCTATTTGATAAACAAGGGAAAATAGATGATAATGAGATATTAAATATTATGCTTTATGACAAAGACGAGCTGAAATCTAATGATACTATAGATGGTGAAAATGATTTAATCTTATATGGTCGTAATGGGATACCTATAAAAGCACGCACACCAAATCAGAAACGCATGTTTAGTGCTATAAATAAATATGATATGATGTTTTGTATAGGGCCTGCTGGTACTGGCAAAACCTATACAGCTATAGCCTTAGCAGTCAAATTTCTAAAAGATAAAAAAATAAAAAAAATTATTCTAACACGTCCTGCTGTAGAAGCTGGAGAAAATCTAGGTTTTTTGCCTGGAGACTTAAAAGAAAAACTAGATCCTTATATGCAGCCATTGTATGACGCACTAAATGATATGTTACCAGCTGCTAAGCTAAATTCATATTTCGAAGATGGTACAATAGAAATAGCACCATTAGCATTTATGCGTGGTAGAACATTAGAAAATGCTTTTGTCATCCTAGATGAAGCTCAGAATGCTACTTTAGGGCAAATGAAAATGTTTCTGACTCGTATGGGGGAAAATTCTAAATTTATCATTACTGGTGATGTAACGCAAATAGATTTGCCTCCACATCAAGTATCTGGATTATTACAAACCTGTAAAATGCTTAAAAATATTGAAGATATTAATTTTATTTTCTTAAATGAAAACGATGTGATGCGACATCCTTTAGTCTCTAAAATCATTAAAAAATTTGAAGAAAATCAAACCAATACTAAATAATTTTTGTTTACAAATAGATTTTTAATAATATTTTTTGTAAATTAGTTATTAAACTAAAATTGTTATAACTAATAGTCTTGGTCATCTATAAAAAAAATCTACTCTATGAAATTGTTTTGATAAAACTATTAATGAAATATTTGGGTAATAGATTGTCCATACTAATTTGTTTACAGATCATTTCTCAATGCAGATTGATTATTATGTTTTAAAATAATTTATCATTAGTACACAAAGCTATTTATAAATTTTTAATATTTTTTCTGGTTCAAATCTATCAGGTTGTGGAGGTATAAGCTTTGGTACGCCTACCGAACATAGAGCAATAGGCATGAGATAATCAGGTAAATCAAAAAAATCTTTAAGTGCATTCATTCGCTCTTTTCTAGGATATATACCGAGCCATACAGCACCATAGCCCATACCATGAATAGCTAACAAAAAATTTTCTACACTAGCAGATACATTCAGGGCAGCATACCCTTCTGTATTCTCTGCATTCATATCATTACAAAAAAGTACTGCCCAGGAGGCATTGGGTAACATTTTAGCATAAGGATGTATCTGAGATATTTTTATTAAATGTTCTTTATTAGATGTCAAAATAAACCTCCACGATCTGCTATTATGAGCAGATGGAGCATACATAGCATAGCGTAAGGCTTCTATTATTTTACTTTCATCTATTTGCTCTCCAGTATATTGCCTGATACTTCGCCTTGTCTCTATAGCAGTGAAAATGTCCATAATTATAATATTTTTTTCAATTATATAAGCAAACTATATTTGTTCTTTGTCGTGACAAAAGCTATCCCATCCTTGTGCTGTCAATTTTATAGCCTCACCGATATTATTAATTAAATATAAACCCTCATCCTCATCGGTCATATGACCTATTACAGATATATCATCATCGTTTTTAACTAAATCATATTTATCTAACGGAATGGTGAATAGTAATTCATAATCTTCCCCACCATTTAAAGCCATTGTCAGAGGTGCTATATTAAATTCATCACCAATATTAGATACCATAATATCTATAGGTATGTGTTCTTCATATATTCTACAACCTGTATGACTTTGTTTGCAAATATGATGTAGCTCACTAGATAGGCCATCACTGATGTCTATCATAGCAGTAGGTTTGATATTTAATTCTTTTAATTTTTTAATAATATCTAAACGTGGCTCAGGTTTTATTTGTTTTTCTATAACATATTCATAATTCATTAAATCAGGTTGGTAGTATGGATTTGCCATAAAAGTTCTTTTTTCTCTTTGTAAAATTAACAGTCCTGCATAGGCTGCACCTAAATCACCAGAGACACATATCAAATCATTGATTTTTGCGCCAGAGCGATAAACTACATTTTCTTTTTCTACACTACCAGTAGCAGTAATAGATATTATAAGTCCTTGATTAGATGACACCATATCACCACCTATAATATCAATTTTAAATTTATCGCATGCTAATCTCATTCCTTTATATAATTCTTCAATGGCTTCTAAAGTAAATCTATTAGACATAGCTAAAGTCACTGTTATATGCTCTGGAGTGGCATTCATAGCTACAACATCGCTGAGATTCACAGCTACAGACTTGTAACCTAAGTGTTTCAAAGGCATCCAACTGAGATCGAAATGTACGTTCTCTACTAGCATATCACTAGTAATGACTTCTACCATATCTATATTAGGTTTTATGACTGCAGCATCATCACCTATTCCCTTAATTACTTTTTCGTTGTTATAAATTTTTATCTCTTGAGCAATTTTTTCTATTAGAGAAAATTCGCCAATATTACTAATAGGAGTTAATGACATAAAAGTACTTTTTTATAAAATTGCAAAATAAATAATAAATTAAAAATAGATATTCATATATAATTATTTTACTCACAATATGTTTAATCGTTATTTAGTGTTTCCCATAATCTATCTTTAAGCTCTTGTAACCCATATCCACTAATTGAAGATATAAATATAGGGTTTAAATCATTAAGTTTTTGTTTGATATTTAATAATTCATTGTCGTCTACAGTATCTACTTTAGTGATAGCTATGACACGTTTTTTTAATAATAGTGTTGGATTATATTTTTCTAGTTCATTTAATAAAGTTTGATATTCAACATGAGGATCTGCAGATGTAATAGGTATCATAAATAATAGGACACTATTCCTTTCAATATGTCTTAAAAACCTTAATCCTAGTCCTTTGCCTTCACTAGCACCTTCTATGATGCCAGGTATATCTGCAATAGTGAAAGATCTAAAATCTCTATACGGTACTACCCCAAGCTGAGGTACTAAAGTAGTAAAGGGATAATCAGCTATTTGTGGTTTAGCAGCAGACACTACTGATAGTAAAGTACTTTTCCCAGCATTGGGGAATCCTACTAATCCCACATCGGCTAGTAATTTTAATTCAAAAATAAAAATACCACTTTGATTATCTTCGCCAGGTTGAGCAAACTTAGGTGCTTGTCTATTGGCAGTTTTAAAAAAATCATTGCCTTTACCACCTCTGCCACCCGATAATAAAACAAACTCTTGATTATTTTCGTTGATTTCTGTAATTATCTGACCAGTATCAGCATTTTTTATTACTGTCCCCAGAGGGACTTCTATTATAGTATCTTTACCTTGAGCACCAGTCATTAGTTTACCAGCACCTGCATGTCCATCTTCTGCTTTTACAAATTTAGTATATTTAAGATGTAGCAAAGTCCATAAGTTTTTATTTCCTTTTACAATGACATGACCACCTCTGCCACCATCTCCACCATCTGGACCACCCTTAGGGATATATTTCTCTCTACGAAAATGCACAGAACCTGCACCACCTTTTCCAGATTGACAATAAATTTTGATATAATCTATAAAATTCCCTTCCCCCTCCATTCTGATTATTTGTTTAAATGCTAAATTATAATTAGCAAAATTATAAATTTTAATTGAAACAAGTGATTATATTTTTTTATAATCATATTATCTGTAGCAAAAATTTTACACTCTAAGATAAGATATTTATTAAGATTAGAAAGTATAGGTACTCTAATTTATATTTTTATTCTACAATAGATATTTTGACAGTGTTTATATGTTTTTTAGCATTTATCGGCATACTAGCTGTGTGTATCACCCAATCACCTATCTCTAAATATTCATTTTCTTTCAGAAAATTGAGAGTTTCTTCTATGGTTTCGTCGGTACTATTTTGATTATCATAATAAAAAGATATTACACCCCAAATAAGAGAAAGTTTCTTAATAACCTTATTTTGAGGGGTAAAGGCAAAAATAGGTACAGGTGAACGATATGAAGACATTTGAATAACAGATGACCCTGTATAAGTAAGTCCAATAATAGCTGAGATAGGATAAGTTAATACTACATCTGCTGCTATAGAAGCTGTAACATATTGAATTTTGTTGCAATTAATTTTTAGTGGTGAAGCCATTTTGAAATTTTTTGTTAACAACTTATTGAATTCTGGATTATTTTCTACTTCACCAATAACTTTAGCCATAGTTTCTATTACCAAAATAGGGTTATTTCCTATACTAGTCTCATCAGTTAAAAGTAGAGCATCTGTACCATCTAGTACAGCATTTGCTATATCTGTAACCTCTGCGCGTGATGGGATAATATCATTTATCATACTTCTAAGGAGTTGGGTAGCTACTATTACTGGTTTTGCTAATTGACGTGCTCTTGTGATAATTCTTTTTTGCCATATAGGTAATTGATAAATAGGTACTTCTACCCCCAGGTCTCCTCTAGCTATCATTACACCATCTGAGATGCTTATTATTTGACTTAATTGTTTTAGCGCTTCTGGTTTTTCTATTTTTGCTATGATACTAATATCGCTATTTAAAGATTCTAAATGTTTTTTCAAATATAAAATATCATCTGCACTTCTAATAAATGAAAGAGCTATCCAATCAAAATCATGCTTGATTATAAAGTCAATATCTTCTTTATCTTTATCTGTAATAGCAGGAAGAGATAAATTAGCATTAGGTATATTAAACCCTTTTTTTGATAATAAGAGTCCACCCCTTATTACTTTTGCTTTTAGTTCTTTTTCATTTAAAATTTCTTCTATAGATAATACTATCTTACCATCATCTATTAGTACTTGATCACCTTTTTTGAGATCATTAAAATTATTATATCTTAGTGTGAACCCATTCTCATCACCTATAATTTCTCTATTGGTTATAAAAATTATAGAATCATTTTTTAGTAATGTACCCTCCTTTACATCGCCAATTCTAAGTTTGTGGCCTTGTAGATCTGCTAATATAGCACATGGTATATTATATTTTTCTGATGCAGCTCTAATATATTTTATTATTTCTTCAGCTTTTTCATGACTTGTATGTGAAAAATTAAGTCTGAAAACATTAGTACCAGCTAGTAGCATTTGTTCTATAGTTTCCTCTGCCCAAGATGCTGGACCTAAAGTAGCTATGATTTTAGTTCTTAAATAAGATTTTTTCATATTTTATATTTTTTTTACAAATTTAAACATATGTTTTTTATTATTTGTATAATTAAGATTAATTTATAATTAACTTACCAAGTAAATAAAATATCACAAAAAGGACTTTTTATTTTTTGTAATTATGCTTTCTAAATAGATAAATAGCTATACCAGCTATACATACTATAATAAGAGGCAAAATTATATTGATAGTTCTAATTAAAGATAGATTTATTTCTACTTTTCTTTTATCTAATAATCTAATATTAATATCACGATTTCTAATGGAAATAATATCAGCTTCATCTAATAAATAATTAATACAATTCAATAAAAACTCACGATTACCATACATAATACCTGTGTATCTGTCGTAGCCTAAAGGATAGGGAATATATTTACCTTGTCTATATACGACTTGATTTTTAGCTACATTACCATCTCCGATGATAATCATTCTATTAGGTTTACTAGTTTCAGTGAAATTGATATCAGGATCTTTTGCTATGGTATCGGGGATTCTATCTTTATATAAACTAGTGAAGCTACCTTCTAATAATACAGCCATAGGGATATTACTTCTATTAAAAAATGATCTATCAGCTTTAATTCTCAGGAAATTAAGAGAAATGATAGATGGTGTATTCAAAAGTCGCGAATAATTACTAGAAGAAAGTAAAATAGTTTTTCTGATACCAGGTTTAGCTATAGTATCTACACTACTAGCAAATTCAAATTTAATATCATTAATATTTCTGACAATAGGATGCCCTTTAATATTAGATACAGTAGGGAAGAAATACCAATTAAATAAAGAGAATTGTGGTTGATTGCCTATTTGCCCAGTCTTGACAGGTATCTGAGCACTATGGTAATCCATTACCAGGTCTTTATTGACTCTAGCACCATAGTTAAATAGCATATCATCGAGATTTATCTCATTGGGTATGGCTAAAATGTCTGGTTTAGTTTGTAAACTATCCATATCTGCTAGAGCACCATCTATTAACCATAATACTCTACCACCTTTCATTATAAATTGATCAATAATAAATTTATCCATTTCATCAAAAGTACTGTCAGGAGCTGCTATTATGATAGCTTTGAAATCTTCTAAAGCATTTAATTGATGATTTATTACTACTTGATTAACTATATAATAATCTTGCAAAGCTAATGCTAAATCATTGATTTCTAAAGCGTCTAATTCGCCATGTCCTTTTATAAAAGCTATTTTTGATTTATCTTGTAAAGTAATACGATATATGCCATCTATTAGCTTATATTCTGTATTTTCTATAGCATCATTTATTAACTGTTCTTTAGAACCAGGGATAAAAGAATAAATAAAATTAATTGGAAGTTCTCTTCCTTTATAAGTAACGATAGCACAAGGCCATACTACATTTTCACTTGTGCCAGTTTCTCTAATTTCATAATCTATTGAAGGTACTAACCCCCTATATTCTAACTCTTTGAGATAATTACGTAGTGTAGCTTCATCTTTGCCTTTTGCTGGATCTATGATATCATATTTGATTAACCTTTTATTATATGCTTTGAATTCATCAAGGGTTTCTATAATATTTTTTTGTAATCTTTTATATGATGGGGACAGATTACCATCTAAAAAAACTTGAAAATAAATGTAATCATCTAGATTTTTTAAAACATTTTTAGTAGCTGGAGAGAGAGAATATCTTTTTTCACTAGTTAGATCTATTCTAAAATACAAAAAACTAGCTATAATATTGATAACTATTAAGCCTAATATTACAAATCCAAGATTCCATTTATTGTTTTTAAAAAAATTTTTTTTGTTTTTCATCATTAATGTAGTTTAAATTATTATTTATTTCTATTATCCAAATTATATTTTGTTAAATATAAAAAACCAAAAGTTATGCTAAGTAAATAAATAACATCTCTGCTATCTATGACTCCTCTACTGAGAGAAATATAGTGATCATTAATACCTAAGCTTTTAATAAATAAACTAATAGAATCAAAAATAGGTAAACGGCTGATATATTCAAATCCAATGTAAAAAAATAAAGAGAGAACAAAAGCAATTAAAAATGCTATCAATTGATTATTTGCAATAGATGAGCTAAATATTCCTAAAGCCAAGAATGCCATCCCTAATAATATAAGTCCTATATAAGAACCAGCTATACCACCCACGTCTACATTACCTACAGGAGATGCTAACTGATAAACACTATAGAAATATATCAAAGTAGGTAAAAGACTCAAGATAAAAATTGTCAACCCTGCGAAAAATTTACTAAAAATTATTTGCCAACGAGAAATAGGAAAAGTAAATAAAAGCTCTATGGTACCTGTATTATATTCCTCTGCAAACATTCTCATAGTGATAGCTGGCAAAAGAAATAAAAAAACAAAAGGAGCTAAAACAAACAGTCCATCTAATACTGCATAACCTCCTAAAGTAATGTTAAATTCATTAGGGAATAACCATAATACCAAACCTGTAGCCAGTAGAAATATACAAATAACGATATAACCTACTAAAGAAGAGAAAAAATCTGACAATTCTTTTTTATATAATGCCCACATAAATTTAAATAATTTTAATTTGCAAAATTAGTAAATAATGTAATAAAGACAATTTTTTT
>LUZL01000247.1 GCA_001603615.1 Bacteroidales bacterium Bact_20
AGATTTAATTTATCTAAATCAAAATCTACATATGGCAAATATTTATAATTATTATTACGTGTTTGTAGAGATTCTATAATATCTGAATTTGTGATAATCCAATTAATTTTATCTAAATTATCAGTTAGCACTTTAGCTAGAGCTGTAGCCATACTACCATAACCAATTAAACCTATTTTTGCATCCATAGTTAAAAAAAATTTTTTTTACATAAATAACTTAATAAAACTCAAACTTGCTTTGAGGCAATTATAGTTAAATTATAATGATATATGGATTTATAATCCTAAAACATTTATACCTTGAGTAAACACTATATCTACAGGTATTTTAGCATTATTTATTTTATCTAGATCGTTTTGTAAATCAGTATTTATTTTCCCTTTTTCATCAATCCATTTTTTAGCAGCATAGTAATCTCCATTAGCTTGAATGGTAATAATTTTTTCAGTCATATTATAAACAGCAGATTTCATTTTTTCAAAATCTATAGTATATTTACCTTCATTATTTTTAGTAATAGCACCTTCGTCTATTAGGAAATTAAACTCTAGCATATTAGCGATACCATGAGCACTAGCAGCACCGAACCTTATAGAACGAAAGATACTAGCTACGAAAGAAGCAAAATTTTCTTCTAATTGACCATCTGTTATTTCCCCCATTTCTCTTAATTTTAAGACTAAAAAGAGACCAGTTATATCAGCTTTAGCTTCTTCTATAGGACTATAGAGTTCTTTAAGGGCTTCTCTAGCAGTTCCTTTATTATTTATAGTATTTTTTACTCCTAGACCATGAGCTACTTCATGAAACATCACATTTTGAAAAAATGTATTAAACTTTACATCTGCAACAATGTTTTTATCTAAAAGTAATTCTGAAATAGGAATGACAATTTTATCAAATTTAGCTTGCATTACATTTTTTAATTGTAATTTTCTAGTACCTTTTTTTAGTTGCACTTCCTCATCATTTGGTAGATTTATAGCAATAGTTTTACTACCTGCATTGCAATCTCCAGCATAATAAATAGCATCATACACATTAATGTCTCCTAGTGAGCCTGGTACTTCTTTTTTATATTCATCTTTTACAGGTAATGCTTTCTGCAAAGTAGGTAATAGTTTAGCATATTTTTCTAATTGTTTACTCCATTCAATATCTTTTAATAATACAAAAGATTCAAATGCTGTTTTATAACCATATAAGCCATCTTCGTAGCTCTCAATAGGACCGATTATAAATTCTATTTTAGAGGTTTTACTATCTAACCATGCCATATCGGATTGTTGATAATCTGATGTTGTTAAAGCTTGTGCTCTTAATGAGAGATAATTAGAGAAATTTTTATCTTTTATTAATGCAGCAGCTTGATTTAATAAATTGGCAGCTTCACTTAATTGTTCTTTAAAATATTCATGATAAAATATTGCTTTTAGCTCGCCACTGTCATCTCGTCTAATCATAGTATATAAAGATGTTTTATTAGGATCTTGCCATTGTTCGAATTCATCTTTTGTCATATCTGCTGGATAAAAATTAGCTCCAGCAGGTTTAGCTCCATAACCTTTAATAAATGGCTTATTATCTTTTAGTCTGTCCCATGGGCCATAATTGATATATGCATATTGTCTCAAAATATCATTAGTAATGGTGTCCATCAATTTTTTATCTCCAAAAGCTTGTTGCCAAAATAATTCATCCATTATATCAGCAGCTTTTATCATTAGCTTGATAGCTTGTTTTTCTGAGTCAGTTAGTGATGATAAATCGGAATTTAGTTCATAGGTAGTATAAATAGCTAAAGAATCTATTGGTAATACTACTTCTTGATTAGCTGTTTTCTTTTTACAAGCATTACTGAATAACAAAATTACAATCATAGGAATTAATAAAATTTTTGATTTCATATAAATATTTTTTTGAAATTTTAGCAAAGATAAAAATTTTTTAATTATAGAGATAAATGAAATGATCAAAAAAAGATCAAAATCATTCTACTTTAATAAAAACATATGTAATGGTACCGATTTGCTCTTCAGGTGCATTAGGATCACTTGAAAATTTAGCTCTCATAGCAGCTTCTTCACATTTTTTCCATAGAGCTGAATTGCTAAGAGTAGTGCCGAAATATCCAGCTTGCGCCTTGACTACATTGCCGTCTTTATCAACCCATATTTTCACAACTACTTTACCTTGATCATCTTCTGAATAATCTGGTTTAGGAATATATTTAGCACTACGTCCTGCAAGGGAATATCCTGGTCCTGAACCTACACCATCACCTTGACCCACACCACCACCTGTACCACTGCCAATGCCACCTCCTGTCCCAGTACCAGATCCCGTACCACTACCACCCTGTCCAAATTGGAATTTTTGAATACGTGGATCTAAAGTAGGTTGAGTAGGTTGCTCTGGTTCTACACTTTTCGGTTTATCCTTAATAGCAGGTTTAGAATAATCTACTTCTTCATCAGGAACAGTAACATATTCTGTAGAAGATTGTTGAATAGCTTTATCAATGATTTGTTTGATTTCTATAGGAGCACCGCCGCCGCCACCACCACTCAGATCTATTTCTATACCCTGCTCTGGTGGAGGAGGTACAGGTATTCTAAAGCCTAGTATCATTAATAAAACAAATATTAATATACCGACTAGAATTGTAATTAACAAAGAAATAAGTTTATACTTTTTTTCTTCCATAAATTATTTTTTAGGTTGAGTAGCTAATATAGCTTTATGAGTTGCATTCAAGCTTTCATTTATCTGATTTACAATATCAATTATATTTACAACTGCTTGCACAGGTACAGTAGCATCTGCATTTATGACAACAGAAGCATCTGGGGGACTTTCTTTTAATCTTATAGTCATTTGTTCTGCTAATTTCAGCTCATCTACTGGGACACCTTCAATGTAATATTGCATATTTTCATCAATATATATTTTTACAGGCTTAGCAGGAGCTAAAACACGCGGAGATGTACTAGATGGCAATAAAAGTTTTATCGCATTAGGACTGATAAGTGTAGATGTTAACATAAAAAATATAAGAAGTAGAAATACTAAATCAGACATAGTAGTATTATTCATTTCTACTCCAACTCTATGTTTTGGTTTTAGATCCATAATTTTTTATTTTGGAGGTTGTTGTAGAAAATCTATAAATTCTGTAGCTCTAGCCTCGAGCATATATACTAATCTTTCGATTCTATCTACTATAATATTATATAAAAAAGTAACTATTATACCGACTATCAAACCAGCTACTGTTGTTATAAGTGCTTCATAAATTCCTTGGCTTAGTAGAGAAATATCAATATTATTGCCAGCATTTGCCATATTAAAAAAAGCTCTAACCATACCTGTTACTGTTCCTAGAAATCCCAAGCTAGGTGATATACTACCTATCGTTGCTAAAAAAGTAATTCCTTTTTCTAATTTTGCTATTTCTAATTTACCCTCATTTTCTATAGACTCACTAATATCATTTAATGGTCTACCTAGGCGACTAAGTCCTTTTTCTATCATTCGAGATAGAGGAGTATTAGTACTCTGGCATAATGCTAAAGCACTATCTTTTTTCCCTTCTAAAATATAATTTTTTAGATTGCTCATGAATGTGGGATTTTCTTTAGCTGCTTTTCTAATAGCTAAATAACGTTCAAAAAATATATATATTGCTATTAGTAAAAGAACTGCTAAAATTATCACTATTACACCACCTGCTTTTGCTAATTCCCAATATGGTAGTTTCTGATAACCTTGTACTGGGGCTACTTGTTGCGATAATTGTTGCAGTGAATCTGCTGCATTTTGCACTATTTGTAAGAATATCATAGTTAATTTTTTTGTAAAATTAATTAGTTTTTTATTAATCAAAAAAATTCTTTATTTTTGCAAATAAAAAAATATAATATTATGGAAATGAATTTTATCAAAAAGTATGCAATTACACGAATGCTTAGGTATGCTTCTCATCAGTCTGATGAGAATATTATTAGAATGATAGATATTGCTAATAAGTATTTCATCAAAAGTGAAAAAGTAAGATGGGAAGCTGAGAAAATTCGTAGAATATTTGTAGAACATCAGCCAGGTGCTCAATTAGCAAAAAATACTTTTAGTCGAATCTCTAAACAAAGTTTAGACTGTGTTATTCAAAATTTCTTTATTAATGCAGCAGTTATCGGCAGACAAAGGCAAGAACAACTTAGAAAAGAACTAAATATTTGGTTGCCATGGTTTTTTGTCATCAGTCCTACTGCTAGATGTAATCTGACTTGTGTAGGTTGTTATGCTGGTAATTATTCTAAACAAGAGGATTTATCTTTTGAATTAGTAGATCGTATCTTTAACGAAGCAAAAGATTTAGGTATTTACTTTATTACGGTTTCAGGTGGTGAACCTTTTATGTGGCCTCATTTACTAGATATTATGGAGAAACATCATGATATGTTTTTCCAGATTTATACTAATGGCACTTTAATAACTAAAGATGTTGCTAATAGATTAGGGAAGTTGGGTAATGCTGCTCCTGCCATATCTATTGAAGGATTCGAAAAAGAAACTGATGCTCGT
>LUZL01000248.1 GCA_001603615.1 Bacteroidales bacterium Bact_20
TTATTATGCATATTTTATCAACTATTTTCTTTAAAATAAAATTTATTGTGATTTGCTTTTCGTTAAAAAATAAACATTTTTTAAGTTAAAATTATATTTATATTTTTGCAAAAATCATTTATATGAATAATTATAAAATTAGTGGTAATATTGTAGATATTTTTAATAATGAAATATATCAGGGAACTATTGAGATTAAAAATAGTAGAATTAAAAGTATTAAAAGAGATAATAATATTGTTTGCAAAAATTTTATTTTACCAGGGTTGATAGATGCTCATGTTCATATAGAGAGCTCATTAGTAGCTCCATCTTATTTTGCTGCTGAGGCTGTTAAGCATGGTACAGTAGGTGTAGTAGCAGATCCTCACGAGATAGCTAACGTTATGGGGGTAAAAGGTATAGATTTTATGATAAAAAATGGAAAAACTGTTCCTTTTTATTTCTTTTTTGCTGCTCCCAGTTGTGTACCTGCTACTCCTTTTGAGAGTTCTGGTGCTGTCATTAATTCTGATGAAATTAAAAAATTATTAAATAGACGCGAGATTTATGCTTTAGCTGAAATGATGAATTTCCCTGGTGTGATAAACGAAGATGAAGAAGTAATGAAAAAAATTTATGCTGCTATTGATAAATCTAAACCAATAGATGGTCATGCTCCGTTGCTTACTGGTAAAGACCTTGAAAAATATGTGGATGCAGGCATATCTACTGATCATGAATGTACGAATATAGATGAGGCTCGAGAAAAATTAAAGCTAGGTATGAAAATACTTATACGCGAAGGTTCTGCTGCTAAAGATTTTGACGCTTTATGGCCACTAATTCTTGAAAATCCAGATAAATTAATGTTTTGCACCGATGACCTTCATCCAGATCATTTTATTAATGGGCATATTAATAAAATCGTAAGAAAAGCTATTGCTAACGGCGTAGATCCAATTATTGCTATTCGAGTTGCTACTCTGAATGCTGCTAATCACTATCACCTCCCTGTAGGCCTTTTGCGAATAAATGATCCTGCTGATATGATAGTAATTGATAATTTTGAAAATTTTAATGTTTTACAAACTTTTATTAATGGTAAATTAATATATGATAATGGTAAAGTAAATTTCGAACCAAAAGTAAAAAAATTGGTTAATAATTTTATAATTAATAAAATTACTTTAGATGATCTAAAAATAAAAGCTGATACTGATCAAATGCAAGTTATGAAAGCTTTTGATGGATCTTTATTGACTGAAAAATTGATAACTTCTGTTACTAAAGATTTAAATGGATTTGCAATTGCTGATCAAGAAAGGGATATTTTAAAAATTGTTGTTATAAACCGATATTCTGATTGTGCTAAACCATCAATTGGATTTATTAATGGATTTAATTTAAAGAATTGTGCTATTGGCTCTTCTGTAGCTCACGATAGTCATAATATAGTAGTGATAGGCACTGATGATAAATTGATACTGCGAGCCATTGAATTGATACAAAATAATAAAGGTGGTATCTCATTTGTTAGTAATGATAAATCATATGTCCTGCCACTTCCTATTGCTGGCATTATGTGTAATATGGAAGTAAATAAAGCTGCTAATGATTATGAGGTTCTAAATAATTATGCTAGTGAGCATGGATGTCAAATGTTAAGCCCATATATGACATTGGCATTTATGTCATTGTTAGTAATTCCTCATTTGAAATTATCTGATAAAGGACTTTTTGATGTAGATACCTTCAGTTTTACTAATTTATTTATTTAATTTTTTTAAATTTAATGGGATATTTTAAAAAAGTTTATAATTTAATATTTTGTTTACTTTTTACAAATTTTGTACTTGGGCAAATTAATTATTATGAAAATAATTCTCTTTATTTTAATGATATTAAATATAGTGGATACCTTAGACTTTGCCCTAATATAGAAATACAAAATGATACTACTACTAAATGGATTCAAAGAAAATTATTTCAAGAAAATTTAATAACCGTAAATGATTCATTAGCTAAAATTATTATCAATCCTTTTCTAGATTTATCTGTGGGTATAGATTATGCTGGAAAAGCTCAAATGAACTTTACTAATACTAGAGGTATAACTTTATTAGCTCAGATAGGAGAAAAGCTATATTTGTCTAGTGAATTTTATGAAAATCAAGCATTTTTGCCTGAATATTATACTTTTTTAATTGATACATTGAGTTTTTTACCAGG
>LUZL01000249.1 GCA_001603615.1 Bacteroidales bacterium Bact_20
AAACTACGTACACGTGTGAGCCCGTGGAGTTCTCCACTTTGTTCATATCTATAGACTGTCCCAAATTCTGCTATGCGTACAGGTAATTCTTTATATGATCTAGGTTTAAAAGCATAAATCTCACAATGATGAGGACAATTCATTGGTTTTAGCATAAAATCTTCGCCTTCATTAGGTGTAGATATGGGACGAAATGAATCTTTGCCATATTTCTCATAATGTCCAGATGTGATATATAATTCCTTTTGCCCAATATGTGGAGTTATTACATGTTGGTAACCATATTGCAATTGAACATTTTTTAGAAATTTCTCTAATTCTTCTCTAACAATTGCACCTTTAGGCAACCACATTGGTAACCCCTGCCCTACCTTAGGGCTAAACATGAAAAGTTCTAATTCTTTACCTAGTTTTCTATGATCTCTTTTCTTAGCTTCTTCTAAAAAATTAAGATATTCATCAAGCAAATCTTGTTTAGGAAAGCTAATGCCATAGATACGTGTAAGCATTTGTCTATGCTCATCTCCACGCCAATAAGCTCCAGCAATATTTAATAACTTAATAGCTTTGACATATTTAGTAGATGGTAAGTGTGGTCCTCTACATAAATCTACAAAATCTCCTAAATAATAAAAAGTGATTTGCTGCTCCTCTAATTCTTCTATTAATTCTAACTTGTATGCGTCATTCTTTTTCTTAAAAAAATCAATAGCTTCGTCTTTTGTAACTTCTTTTCTCACAAAAGGTATGTCTAGCTTTATGATTTCTTTAATCTTTGCTTCTATTTTTTCTAAATCTTCTTCAGTAACTTTATGATCACCAAAATCTATATCATAATAGAACCCCTGCTCTATGCTAGGTCCTATGCCAAATTTAGCCTGTGGGAAAAGTGAACTAATAGCTGCAGCCATGATATGAGATGAGGAGTGCCAAAAAATACTTTTCCCTTCTGGATCGTCCCAAGTAAGAATCTGAATAGTAGCATCTGTGTTTATAGGTCTATTGAGATCATATAAAGTATCATTTACTTTAATAGCTAAAGCTTTATTTGACAAGCTTTGACTAATATCTTTAGCTATTTCCATACCAGTGATACCTGCAGGAAATGTTTTTTTGCTACCATCAGGAAAAGTAATCATTATCTCTCTCATATCTTTTTTCAAAAAAATATTTGCAAAATTAATTCAATTTTTTTAATTGAAAATAAAACATATATTAAAAAATATCATATAGTGCCAAAGAAGCTTTCACAATAAATTAGTCAAATATTTTAGTTATACACTTATAAGCATTCATTAAGAGGAAGAAATTATTAGTAATCAAACATTATTTTGTTAAACCAGGAACAGGTATTTCTAATTTTTTACTAATAGCTATAAGCATTTCTTTAGTCATACGAGCTAGATCATAGTCTGGTTGCCATCCCCACTCTTCTCTAGCACAGCTATCATCTATAGATTGTGGCCAGCTATCAGCTATAGCTTGTCTGAAATCTGGTTTATATTCTATTTTAAACTCTGGAATATATTTTCTGATCTCTGCAGCTAACTCATCTGGCGTGAAGCTCATAGCTGTTACATTGAAATCTGCATGATGTTTTAGTTTACTACCATCAGCTTCCATGAGCATAATAGTAGCTTTTATACAATCTGGCATAAACATCATAGGTAGTCTAGTATCTGCTTGCAAAAAGCAATTGTAAAATTTATTTTTCACTGCTTCATAAAAAATTTCAACAGCATAGTCTGTAGTACCGCCCCCAGGAAGAGTTACGCTACTAATGATACCAGGATATCTCATCCCTCGTACATCCACACCAAATTTATTGAAATAATAATTACCTAAAAGTTCTCCAGATACTTTAGTAATACCATACATCGTCGTTGGTTGTAATATTGTATCCTGCGGAGTATTTACTCTGGGAGTAGTAGGACCAAAAACTGCTATAGAGCTAGGTACAAACACTCTCTCTAATTTCAATTCTCTTGCTACCTCTAGAGTATTGATTAACCCATTAATATTAGTATCCCAAGCTTTTAATGGATCCTGCTCGCCTTTAGCAGATAAAATAGCAGCTAAATTAATGATAGTACTTATATTGTAATCTCTACAAATCTCTTTAAATTTATCAGTATTTCTCACATCTAACTGTACATATGGTCCAGCTTGTGCTAAATCATCAGGTAATGGAGTACGATTATATGCTAAAACTACATTCTCATTACCATACTTTTCTCGTAATGCGGGTGTGAGCTCAGAACCTATCTGCCCAGCAGCACCTATAACTAATATTTTATTCATAGTTTTTTATTTTTTTTGCAAACTTACATTAAAAAAATTAATTTTTTATTCAAATCATATCATAAATTATCATATTTTTGTATTATTAAATAAAAAATTTATGAGATTAAATAAAGTAATAAATGATCCAATTTATGAATTTATACCGATCCCAGATGAGATAATTCTTTCACTAATAGACCATCCATATTTTCAGAGATTAACTAGAATAAAACAATTAGGTTTTTCATATTTAGTTTTTCCCGGTGCACATCATACTAGATTTGCTCATAGTCTAGGAGCCATGTATTTAATGCAAAGAGCACTGGAACAATTAAATGAGCAGAGTATCTATATAGATGATAAAACATATTTGTCTAGTCTAATAGCAATACTACTACACGATATCGGACATGGACCCTTCTCTCATACACTAGAGGCTTTACTTGCTGACAACATTTCTCACGAGTTTATTACAAACTTAGCTATGAAAAAATTAGAAAAATCCTATGGAGAACCACTAAACACTGCTAGACAAATTTTTAATGATAGCTACCCAGTTAAATTTTATCATCAGCTAGTATCTAGCCAATTAGATATGGATAGACTTGACTATCTCACACGCGATAGCTTCTATACTGGTGTGAGTGAAGGGATCATCAATACTCAACGCATCATTTATATGCTCACTTTGACTGCTGATGGCGACCTAGGCATCCTAGCCAAAGGAATTTACTCTATTGAAAAATTTATAATCGCCAGAAAAATAATGTATTGGCAAGTGTACTATCACAAAACTACTATGGCTGCTGATGAGATGCTATATCAAGTAATTAAAAGAGCTAAATATTTATCTCAGAATGGTGATAAAATACCAGCCACTGAACCATTAGAATATTTTCTTAAATATAACGACAAAAAATTCAGCGAAGATGATTTAGATGTCTTCATGCAATTAGATGACTACGATGTGATGACAGCACTTAAAATGTGGTGCGATCACGATGATATAATATTGCAACTATTATCTCGTAAACTTTTGAATAGAAATCTTTTCAGATGTATTATACAAAATAATAATCCCATAACTGAAACTGAAAGGATGAAAATTTTGAAACAAAAAATTCTAAAAAATTACAAAATTGATAAAAATGATTTACCTTACTTGATAAGCATTAGAGAAATAGAAAATCAAGCTTATACTCCACTAAAAGACCAAATCAATTTAGTATATAAAAATGGCGAGGTCAAAGACATTTCTAGTGTATCTGATCAATTTAATACGGAATTATTTCCCAATGATACAATGAAATATTTTTTATTTTATCCTAAAGAAATAGAATAAATTAATAGGTATTTATAAATTTTTCTCTTTTACTTTATGAAATAATAAAGATCTCAATAGCTCAGCTAAGCAAATAAATATTATAGTAAAGACTATTTCTTCAAAAATAAAAAATATCCTAATATACATCCAAGTAGATAAATAGTTTAATATGTTCACTATAAAAGTAAATATAGTGGAAAAAATAATAATATAAATCAAAAAACTTCTCCAGCCTAATAAATCTGTATTTGCATACAATGGAGTATCATTTTTATTGAATCTATAATATTGTGGTAATAAAAAATAATAATGCTGGATAAACATAATGACTACTGTCGCAAAAGCATATAATCCATATGTATAAGTAAATAAATCTCTCAATATACCTATTAAAAAAGCTATAAATATTAAATAAGTTTTATTGATATTAAATGGTATCAAGCACAAAACAATATAAATAAATAAATTTATTTGCACTCCATAAGAAAGAGGTAAATGATCTAAGATAAAAACCTGAATTAAAAAAATTAAAATTACGAAAAATACTTTCTTAATAGATGACATGAATTATTTATTTTGGTTTAGAAAAAATATTTGATCACTATCTTTAAAAGTAACCACATAAACGAAATATACTCTGAAAAAATTTTCTAAATAATTAAATCGGTAAGACAAAGATTGATTGTCTTGATTAAAATGCCTAGAAGTGATAATACCGATTGGAATATTTGGTGGGAAAAAAGTGGAGTAGTTACTAGTATATATAGTATCGCCTATATTAATTTTAATAGAAAATGGCACATTAATTACTTCACCAGTACCTATATTTTTGCCATCCCATTTAGCGATACCTACATAATTATTATCTATAGCAGCAGAGATTTTGACATCAGGATGCATATACGTTTTTACTAAAGAATATCTCTCAGACACAGAGCTTATAATACCTATAATACCATTCGGAGTAAAGACACCACTATTTTCGCTAATGCCATCTCTTCTTCCCTTATCTATAACAGCATAATTCTTAGCTTCGTGTATAGTCATAGAAATTAATCTAGCTGGCAAAAATGAATATAAATTTTCTAACGAATCGGGAATTAAAAAAACACTATCAGATACGGCAATACATTTTATGTTTTCAGAATTATGTAATCTATCATTTAGATACAAATTCTCTTTTAATAAAGCTTCATTTTCTTTTTTAAGAAAAAAATAATGAGATACACTACTAATTACTTTATTTAATGGTGAAACTATTACAGATGATAATTTAAAAAAATATGCTTTATTAATTTCTGAATTATAAATAAAAAGCCAAAGGGAGAATAGAGATAAAATCAAAAAAGAAATAATAAAATTATTTTTTTTTAAAAATCTAAACCAGCTCGACATGGATTAAATAAGGAAAGGGAATTTATTAAAATTTTTAAGTGCTATACTAGTACCTCGAGCTACTGCTAATAGGGGATCATCACCTAGCTGTACTTTTAGTTTTATTCTAGAAGATAACCTTTTATCTAATCCACGAAGTAAGGAGCTACCACCAGTGAGAAAAATACCATTTTGTAAAATATCTGCAGACAATTCTGGTGGAGTATTTTCTAAAGCATTAATAACCGTCTCTTCTATTTTAGAAATAGTTTTATCTAAAGCGTGAGCTATCTCTTCGTGATTAACTACAACAGAACGAGGTATACCAGTGATAATGTCTCTTCCATTTACTTCTATAGGGTCAGGTGGATTTTCTATATTAGGTATTGCAGCACCTACATTTATTTTTATACGTTCAGCTGTTCTCTCGCCTATGCTAAGATTATGAGCACGTCTCATATAATCTTGGATATCTTCATTGAGTTCTGTACCACCAATTCTTATACTCTTATTGCTAATGATACCACCCAGAGCTATCACTGCTACCTCAGTAGTACCACCACCAATATCCACTACCATATTACCTGTATTATCTAAAACATCTATACCTATACCTAATGCTGCTGCCATAGGCTCGTGAATTAGTTTTACTTCTTTAGCACCAGCTTGCTCAGCAGAATCATGCACAGCTCTCATCTCTACCTCTGTTATACCACTAGGTATACCTATTACCATGCGATAACTATAATTAATAATAGTATTTTTCCAAGGTATCATTTTAATAAATTCTCTAATCATTATCTCAGCAGCATAGAAATCTGCTATTACACCATCTCTCAATGGAATAATAGTCTTTATATTCTCATGAGTTTTGCCATGCATCATCATAGCTTTTTTGCCAACAGCCATCACATTATTTGTAGTATTCTCTATAGCTACTATGGAGGGCTCATTTACTACTACTTTATCATTATACATGATAACTGTATTAGCTGTACCTAGATCTATTGCAATTTCTTTTGTTAAAAAATTAAATAAAGCCATCTTTTTCCTTTATTATTTTAATGTTTAAAATTCCTAATTTTTGTAAATGACAAAATTATATCATTTTTTTGACAAAAAGATATAATATCTTTATCATGAATGGAACCACCTGGTTCTACAACAGCGATAATGCCATTATTATAAGCTAAATCTACACTATCAGCAAACGGGAAAAATCCATCACTAGCTAATATAGCACCATTGAGATTATGACCATAAGTTTTAGCTTTATCAATAGCTAATTTTGTGGCATCTACCCTACTAGGTTGTCCACAGCCCATTCCGAGCAACTGTTTGTCTTTGACAATTGCTATAGCATTAGATTTTAAATATTTAGCAATGGTCACTCCCATGGCCATGTCTTCTTCCAATTTATTATTAAATTTATCATTTTTCACGATCCATTCCCATTCAGATGGATCTGGAATGTAATCATCTCTCTGCTGTACTAAACTACCACCTAGCACACTACGCCAAAGCCAATTATTGGGTTTAGTATCTGAGATAGACAACAAAATCCTATTTTTTTTAATTGATAATTTTTCTATTTGACCTTCTGAAAAGCTAGGTACTATGAGGACTTCAAAAAATAAGCTATTTAATTTATCAATAGTATCATCATCTATGGGAGTATTAAATGCAAATATACCACCATAAGCAGAAACAGGATCACCAGCTAAAGCTTTTTCAAAAGCTTCTGCTGGCCTATTACCTATAGCTGCACCACAAGGATTAGTGTGTTTCACTATGACACATGCTGGCTTAGGAAGTTCACTCACTAATAACCATGCACTATCTATATCTAAATAATTATTATATGACAAATCCTTCCCATTATGTTTTTCGTATCTCATGCTGCCATCATTCAGATAAAATGCCTGCTGATGAGGATTCTCACCATATCTGAGAGGTTTAACTATATTTTCATCAGATAAATCATTTTCTTTTCCCATATAAGGCAGAGAAAACCAATTAAATATCGCAGCATCATACATCATAGCAGTTGCGAATGCATGTGTAGCAAAAAGTCGTCTGTCATCTTCTATACTGTATCCATTTTTTATACATTCAAAAAAATGCTGATAATCTCTACTATCAGCAGCTACTAAAACATCTTTAAAATTTTTAGCTGCAGCTCTTATGAGAGTAATGCCACCAATATCTATTTTCTCTATTATTTCATCCTCATCAGTTGAATTTTTAACAGTATCTACAAAAGGATATAGATCCACTAGGACTGCGTCTATTTCTGGCAAATTATATTTAATAGCTTCTTTTTTATCATTTTCATTATCTCTTCTCATCAATATTGCTCCCATAATAGCTGGATGAAGAGTTTTCACTCTACCATCTAAAAGTGCTGGATAATTAGTCAATGTATCTATTTCTATTACACTTATACCATTTTCATTAAGAAAATTACTAGTACCACCGGTGCTCACAATTTTACCATTATAATTTTTTAAAATATCTAAATAAGGTAAAAGTAAATTTTTATTATAAACAGAAATTAATAGTGAATTTATTGCTTTAAGAGACATTTTTTTTGCAAAATTAAAAATAAAAAATGTTATTTAAAACTGAAATTATAAACATTTTTGTATTTTGATCACAATTAATTTAATTTTAAGAAAGATAAAAAAAATTTGTAGCAACACCAATAAATAATTTTTTAATAAAACACTAATAATTCATTATAAACAAAAAGTTTCGTAGAAAATCGCTACGAAACTTTTAAGATATTAAATTATATCAAAAAAAATACTACCACCTCACCACACCTGCTATACCACCAAATTCACTATAAAGTTTATCTTTAATTTCACCTTTTACAAATTCTATTTTAGTAGAATACTCTTCAGTTAAATCTATGATATATTCTCTTAAATTTATTTCAGAAGGGTTGTTACAATGTTTTTGGGCTTCATTCAAATAACCAAATATCAGCCCATCATCGCACATGTAAGCTTTAGCATCAAAATCCCATGGTAAAAGTAAAACTTGAAGTCTGCCAATCTGCAGAGCTTCTAACACGTCTGACAATCCACTAATACCAAAACCTTGATAAACTAAATCAAAATATTTTTTTTCTTCCTCATTTTCAGTTTTTTCTAACAAAGGAGTAATTTTTTCAATAATTTCTTTGTTAGATGGATTATCAGCATTAGTAGGATTAGGTACATGCCCGATGACTAATTTTTTAATCTCATTACTAAGGTAATTTTCAAAAAAGCTAAGCTGCCACTCTGTACCCATCAAAACCAGTTTGCTAATATTTAATTTATGAATTGACTTTGCGAGCATATCAGCTAAACGATTATAAAGCTTGTGAGACCAATTTTGATATTTAGATTTAAACTTATCTTTAAATTTTTGGCGTGCATAGAAATTACGTTCACCATAAAGGGTTTGATCAATTGCAGTCAAATGCTCTTGAATTTCTCGCCATTCATCACTTGAAATCTCAGCGAATGTATCTGTTATCTCCTCTATTTCATTAAGAAAAACTTCATAAAATCGCCATTTAGTCCCATAAATATGCAAAACACCTATTCTATCATATTCATCAAATGCATAATAAATAGGCAAAAGATATGGTTTACCATAATGAACATCTACCCTCCCAATAGACAAATCTACTGAAGGTAATTCTATTTGTAATTCGAAAGTTTCGCTCTCCATTTCATTTTTATCATTTATCCAAGCAAATTTTGCTAAAGTCCTAGTCTCTGGATGTAGAGTTTCTAATGAGAGTAAAAATTCTTCTCTAAATGTTCGCCCATTTTTTAATGTTATATCTAAATTGTTATAATCTTTCAGTGCATTTTTAATTCTTATGACCCAGGCCATACCTTTATTATCTTCCTTAGATGGGTCAGTATCACAATATACAGACAATACTGGTACACCTAAAGACTCTAGTTTTTCTTTAAATGATTTGATTTGTTCTACGGTTATCATAATTTTTCTATTTTATGATTCCAAAAAAATAAATACAAAAATTATACAAAATTTTAATAATTAAAATAAATATCTATGTAAAATGAAAAGTAATCAATGTTTCCAGAAAATTTCTGATTTTCCTTTTAATAATAAAATTTTTCTACTTAAAACAAAAAAATAATCGCTTAACCTATTAAGGTAAGATAATACTAAATCATAATTATTTGTGGAATCTTCTTCTGCGAATTCACAAATTTTTCTTTCAGCTCGTCTAACAATAGTTCTGATAATATGACAAAATGACATAGTAGGATCACCAATAGGTAAAATAAAATTTGAAAGCTCGCTAAGCTCATTAGAATATTGGTCTATTCTATTTTCTAAAAAAGTAATTTTATCACCAGTGAATGCTGGTAAACTATCTAAAGACTTAGATTTATTAGCTACATGAGCTTCTAATATAAAAATATTATTTAAAATTTCAAATAAATCATCTCTAATATCAGGGTACTCAATCATTTCATAAAAATATCCAATAAAGCTACAAGCTTCATCTAAGGAACCATAAGCCTCTACACGTTTATCATATTTAGGTACTTTCTCACCAGACAATAGTTGAGTGTAGCCTTTATCACCATTTTTAGTATAAATTTTTCTTTCATTTTTCATATTTCTTGATAATTTTTCAAAAAATTTTCTGCTAAAGAAATATTGTGATTAATTTCATCAGAAATTATTTTGCCATCTCTCAGTTTAACTATTCTATGGCCAAAAAGAGAAATATCGGGTTCATGAGTTACCAGAACAATAGTATTTCCTTCATTATGAAGTTTTTCTATAAGGGACATAATTTCATAAGATGACCTACTATCTAGATTACCTGTAGGTTCATCAGCTAAGATAATAGAAGGATTATTAATAAGAGCTCTAGCTATAGCTACACGCTGTCTTTGTCCACCAGACAATTCATTTGGTTTATGATGCATCCTATCTTTAAGTCCTACTAATTCTAGCATAGCTTCTGCACGAGCTATACGTTCATTTTTAGAAACACCAGCATATATTAATGGCAGCATTACGTTTTCTAATGCATCGTAGCGAGGTAGTAAATAAAAAGTTTGAAATACAAAGCCAACCTCAGTATTTCTAATACTTGCTAACTCATCATCACTAAGGCCACTAACTAGTTTATTATTAATAAAATATTCTCCTTTAGTAGGAGTATCTAAACAACCTATGATATTCATCAAAGTAGTTTTACCAGAGCCAGAAGCACCCATAATGACTACAAATTCATTTTTATTAATTGTTAAATTAATACATTGTAAAGCATTAACAACCACCTGACCGATGAAATAACTCTTTTGAATATTATTAAGTCTAATAATAGGATTCATAAAAAATTTTAACAAAGATAACAGAAAAAAATGAAAGAAGTATGAAAAATATTAACTTAAACAATTTTATTTTTTTTTAAAATTTACTCATGGATGATTTTACTTAGGCAAAATATTATAACCCAATTATATTTTTTGTTTATTTCAAAACCTAAATATTTATTAAATTTGCAAAAATATATTAATGGACTCAGATACTATTAAAAGTTTGCAAGCTAGAGGTATAATGGCTTTAGAAATAGATGGCAAAATAAATTTACGTTTTACAAATAGGTGGCAAAAGCTCACATCATATAAGGATGTCAAACATGATAAAGATTTTTATTTAGCATTTCCAGAAGCTATAGAAATCGTAGAAGTACAATTTAAAAATGATAGAAAAAATTTTTATAAAAATATTACAGGAATACCATTAGAAGTTGGGGAGATAGTGGCTGTAGAAGCCTCACCAGGTCACGATATTGGTGTAGTCAGTTTGACTGGTAGAGAAGCTATGATGCAGATGAAACGAAAAAAGCATAAAAATAATGATGGAGAGCTATTGAGCTTATATAGAATCGCAAAAGATGTAGATATTGATAAATTCTTAGATGCTATTAAAAATGAAGAAGTAGTTTTAAGAAAAACTAAAGAAATTATTAAAAATTTTAACTTAAACATGAAATTAACTGATGTAGAGTATCAAGGTGATGGTACAAAAGCTACTTTTTATTATATTGCTGATG
>LUZL01000250.1 GCA_001603615.1 Bacteroidales bacterium Bact_20
AATATCAGTATTTTATCCAGTAGCATCAGAAAGATCCAAGGATAAAATTATTATTTTTAGAAATAAAGAATATAATTGTATTACACCTAATGAGCTTTTGACTAAAGATATTGATATAGCGATATTTTCTGCAGGATCAAAAGTTTCTGAAATATATGCACCACAGCTAGCAGATAAAGGTGTATATGTAATAGACAATAGCTCTCAGTGGAGAGTGTACGAAAATATACCTCTGGTTGTCCCAGAAATTAACTCAGAAACAATAACTAAAGATACTAAAATCATAGCTAATCCAAATTGCAGTACCATACAAATGGTATTAGCTCTATCTAGACTACATATAGAATATAAATTGAAAGATATAGTAGTATCTACATACCAAAGCGTTACTGGTTCGGGAATGAAAGGGATATTACAATTAGAATTAGAAAGAAAAGGTGATCTAACAAACCGTTGCTATCCACATCCTATAGATTTAAACTGTCTCCCACAAGCAGGAGATTTTCTCCAAAATAGATATACTACAGAAGAAATGAAACTTGTCAATGAGACACATAAAATATTTAATGATTATAGTATAAAAATATCTCCTACGGCAGTGAGAGTGCCAGTAGTGGGAGGACATAGCGAGTCTATACATGCTGTCTTTGAAAATAAACTGGACATAGAAAGAGTAAATGAGCTTTTGACTAATACTCCTGGCGTAATAGTCTTAGATAAAATTGAAAAATTTGAATATCCTATGCCAATATATGCAAAGGGAAAAGATGAAGTTTTTGTTGGCAGAATCAGAAAAGATCTTTTCGATGATAAAGCATTGAATATGTGGGTAGTAGCAGATAACCTAAGAAAAGGAGCAGCTACTAATGCTGTGCAAATAGCTGAATATATTAATAAACTTTTTATTTAACAATAAAAAACAAAATTATTTAGAAAAAAATTTTGTTTTATGAATTTTTTAATTATTTTTGCATTGAAATTTTAATTTTTAATAAAAGAGCACAATTAATGAAAAAAAATTTATTTTTATTTGAAATTTTTGTATTTGAAAAATTATATATAATTTTACATTTAAATTTTGAATTATGAAAAACATTCTATCATTCATAACCATATTTTTAATAATCATTTTATCAAGTCCTTTTTTGGAGGCACAACAAGAGGCACAATTCACACATTATTTTCAGAATTTCAATGCTTATAATCCTGGTTTTGCTGGGGTTAAAAATTCAATTTGTGCAACGGCTTTATACAGAAATCAATGGGTTGGTTTCAGCGAGGTTGTAAATGGTAAGGAATATAATGTTAATCCTAGAACAATGCTTTTAGCTGTAGATGCCTACGTGAAGCCATTGCATGGTGGACTAAATCTCATTGTATATAATGATAAGTTGGGATTTGAAAATAATACAGGTGTTAAAATTGGATACTCTTATAATTTTTATATACGAGATTATGTGCTAGGAGTTGGGTTCAATGTTCATTTCCTTGATAAAGGGTTAGATTTTTCTTTACTAAATCCACTTGAAGATAATGATCCATTGTTAATCCAAAGAAGTAATCAATCAGATATGGTAATAGATGCTGATTTAGGTGCTTTTTTCCTTAAACCAAACCAATTTTGGGTTGGTATATCTAGTCTTAATCTAATTCAATCTTCAGCTCAATTATCAGATGTTTCTAATTTAAAATTAAAAAGACATTATTTCTTAACAGGTGGTTATATATTTCCTCTTAACAATGATCAGTTCGAAATTAGACCATCTGCATTAATAAAAACAGATTTTGTCTCTGCTCAATATGATATAAATGTACAAATGTATTATCAAGGGATGGTATGGGCTGGTCTAGGATACAGAGTACAAGATGCAGTTATGCTAAATGTAGGTGCACAACCCTTTGCTAATAGTCCTAATCAAGGACTTGCTCCACTTTCTTTTGGTTATTCCTATGATTTTACTACTTCGGCAATAGGTAGGCATAAAGTAAGCTCTGGTAGCCATGAAGTATTTATCAATTATTGTTTTTTGATTGAAAAGAAAACTTATAGACAAGGGAATAGAAATGTTAGGTACTTATAAGAATGTAACCTTAATTAAATTTTTTACGTTTAATCGATAAAATTTGAAAATAATGATCAAAATGAATATAAAAATTTCCAGAACAATTCTAAAAACCGCAGTAGTAGTTTGTTTGTTATCAATTGTTTCTACTGCATGTGATACCTCTGATAGAGGACAATTAGTGGGCGTCAAAGATCGTCCTATGTGGTATCAACCCACTCCTTATGGCATGGTATTCATTCCTTTAGGTTCTTTTATCATGGGTCAAAGTGATCAAGATGTGCCTTATAATCAAATTCAAACAAATAAGGTTGTTTCTCTACAAGCTTTCTACATGGACGAAACTGAAATTACTAATAATGAATATAGGCAATTTGTGTACTGGGTTAGAGACTCTATAGCTCATACCATTTTAGGAGAGATAAATGAAGAGCATTTGATAACTCAAAATGAATATGGCGAGGAAATATTCCCACCAGCTATTAACTGGAAAACTAAAATTAACTGGGAAGGACAAGAAGAAAGAGAAGCTCTAGCAGATATGTATTTACCTGAGCACGAAAGATTTTTCCGTAGAAAACAATTTGATGTTCGTAAATGGAATTATGAATATTATTGGATAGATTATCGTGCTGCTGCCGCTAAAAATTGGGATAGTCCTCTTACAAGTGATCAAACAAACAATGTTACCTCACCTATGTGGACTAATCGTCCTCAAGGTTATAAAGATCGTTCAGTTTATATTAAAAAAGATGTTATTAATGTTTTCCCAGATACTCTTTGCTGGGTACATGATTTCACATATTCATTTAATGAACCAATGACACAAAGCTATTTCTGGCATCCTGCTTATGATAACTATCCTGTTGTTGGTGTAAATTGGAAACAAGCAAGAGCTTTCTCTATTTGGCGAACAAATTACCTCAATACATATCTATCTCAAACAGGTAGTGCATATGTAAATGATTTCAGATTACCTACAGAATCTGAATGGGAATATGCTGCTAGAGGTGGTCTACAACTGAGTCCATATCCTTGGGGTGGTCCTTATACACGTAATTATAATGGTTGTTTCTTAGCTAATTTTAAACCTTTGAGAGGTAATTATGTAGATGATGGTGGTTTACATACTGTAATTGTAGCTCATTACTCTCCTAATGATTATGGTTTATATGATATGGCTGGTAATGTAGCTGAATGGACAAATAATGCTTTCGATCCATCTACCTATCAGTATGCTCATGACTTAAATATGGATTATACATACGAAGCTAAAGAAACAGATCCTCCTGTACTAAAAAGAAAAGTAATTCGCGGTGGTAGCTGGAAAGATATCAGCTTTTATATGCAAGTGAGCACACGTGATTATGAATATCAAGATACAGCTACTTCATATATAGGATTTAGGAATGTACAAACATATTTAGGTCGTCATAGAGATGATGGTCCTATGTCATCAAATGTTTACCGTTAAAAAAAATAAACTATTTATAAAGAAAATAATTAAAAAATTAAAGTTATGGGTTTTTTAGACAAAATTGTAAAAAGTAAAGCGTACAAAAATTTTATGACTAAATTGTACGGTATTGGTGCTTCTTTAGTAATTTTAGGTGCACTTTTTAAAATCACTCACTGGCCAGGAGCTACTATAATGCTTAGTATCGGTATGATTACTGAGTCTATTATCTTTTTCTTCTCCGCTTTTGAAGAGCAACCAGTAATTCCTGATTGGAGCTTGGTATATCCTGAATTATGGGGATATTATCACCCAAATGAACCAATGGATGAAGAAATGCTTAAAAAAATAGAAGCTCGTAAGTCCGCAGAAGCAATAGGTGGTGGAGAATTACAAATTAAAGATAGCGTTACTCAAAAATTAGATAAAATGCTCGAAGAAGCGAAAATAGGGCCAGAACTTATTGAAAGTTTAGCTGAAGGTATGCAAAATCTTAGCGAAAATGCAAAGAAACTCTCTGGATTAGCTGATGCTACTGCTGCTACAGATAATTTTGTTACTAGTTTAAATAATACTGCTAATACTGTTTCAGAACTTAATCAAACCTATTTACAAACTAAGGAATCAACTGCTAAAGTTATTGGTGCTAATTTAGAATTTGCCGATAATTTGAAAAATATAGTTTCAAATTTCCAAAAACTATCACAAGCTTCTGAAGAAAGTGCAAATACTATGTATGAAACTGCAAATGCAAATAAAGTATATGTAGAAACAATTCAAAAGGCTGCTAATAGTACTAATGAGTTAGCAAAAGCTTATATAGAATCTTCTGAAAAACTTGTCAATACTACATCTAAATTAGACTTGCAAGGGTTTGATAATGCTAAATTAAGTGAACAATTTGAGAAAATAACAAATAATCTATCTGCTCTAAACTCTATTTATGAGGTTCAACTCAATGAGATACAAACACAATTAGCTAAAGTAGAGAATTTTGGTCAAGGAATAGAAGGTTTTACTAATAATATACAAGAAATGCTTTCTTCTATTCAAGAGTATAAATCTCAAACACAAAAATTAACACAAAACTTGCAGTCTCTTAATACTATTTATGGTAATATGTTAGCAGCAATGAGTATTAATAAATAAAAAAGGAGATTAAAAGATGAGTGCAAAAAATTGTGCGGAAACACCGCGACAAAGAATGATAGGTATGATGTATTTAGTGCTCACAGCTATGCTAGCACTTAATGTATCAAAAGATATCTTAGATGCATTTATCATAGTTAATGATAGTATCGAAGAAACTAATAGAATCTTTTATGATAAAGTACAAGGTAATTATGCTATGTTTGAAAAAGCTTATGCTGTAACTCCTGAAAAAGTAAAAGATAACTATGATAAAGCTCTGATAGTAAAAAAAGAAGCTGATGAATTAGTAAAATACATAGAAAACCTAAAAGCTGAAGTAATATCTGTAACTGATGGTATTCCTGTAGAGGAAGCTAGAAAACTTAACATTAGAGATGTAAAAGGTAGAGATAATTTCGATGCTCCTACGCATTTCTTTATCGGAGATTCTCAAGATGGCAGTGGTGGTAAGGCTAGAGAATTAAAAAATAAATTGGTCAACTTCCGCAAAAAAATGATAGAACTCTTAGGTCAATATGCAGATAAAGTAAATTTAGGATTAGATATAGAAAACAAAATGTATCCTACTATAGAAGGTAATCAACAGCTGAATTGGGAGATGACCAACTTTTACCATACTATTTTAGCAGCTGATATTGTAATTTTGAATAAACTTATTCTAGAAGTTAGAAATATGGAAGCTGATGTTGTAGCTCAGTTATATTCTGCTGTGAGTGCTGAAGATTTTACTTTTGATAGAGTAGGCGTGAAAGTAGTACCTAAATCCAATATTGTGGTCGCTGGAGGGGAATATGAAGCTGAAATATTTGTAGCAGCTTATGATTCTAGACAAAATCCTGAAATATTAATAGGTGATGATGTAGATACAGTGAATATGAAAGTACTAGGTAATGTTACTAAACTAGAAGGTGATAGTGGTCGTGGTATTTTGAGAATTCCTGCTGGATCACCAGGTAATAAAAAGTTTGGTGGTACTATTACCATAAAGAGTCAATCGGGTGCAGTACAAACATATTGGTTTAAAGAAGAATATTTCGTAATGTCTCCTACAGCTACTGTATCTGCCGATAAAATGAATGTATTTTATATAGGTGTAGATAATCCTGTTTCTATATCTGTGCCTGGAGTACCTAATGATAGAGTAAGAGCTAGTATAACTAATGGTAATATTATACCTCAGGGCAATGGCAAATATATCGTTAGAGTGCAACAAGGTACTGAAGCTACTATTAATGTATCTGCTGAGATGAATGGTAAAGTAATGAGTATGGGAAGTGCTAAATTCCGTGTAAAAATAGTCCCTTCTCCTATAGCATATGTAGCTGGTAAACCTGGTGGTAATTATACTAAAACAGAGTTGCTTGCAAATCCATATGTAACAGCTGTAATTGAAAATTTTGATTTTGATCTTAGGTTTGATATCATTTCTTATAGCTTTACCTACAAATCACCTGCAGGTGACCTACTTGGACAGCCAGTAAATGGTTTTAGATTTACGCAAGATGTTATTAACATTATACAAAAATCTAGTCGTGGCTCTAGATTTTATATAGAAGACATTAAAGCCAAAGGCCCAGATGGCAATGTGAGACCATTACCTACTGTATCTTTGAGAATAACAGGTTAAGAAAATTTATAATTATGAAATATTTAAGTTTTTTAGGTTTATTCCTAATTTTATGCTTAACGAGTTTAAATGCTCAGGTTTTTCAAGCACCAGTAGATGGAGCCTATGAAAAAATAGATTTAACTAATAGAGTGCCTGTACCATATCAATACATTCATGAATCTGATGTATTTTATGCTACTCGTATATGGCGCGAAATAGATATGCGAGAAAAAATTAATCAACCTTTCTATTTCCCGATGCAGCCTACTAATGGACGTTATAATCTGATGTCTGTTATCATGATTGGAATTCAAGAAGGTGGTATCACTCCTTATAATCCTGATTCAGACGACTTCAAAATACCTATGACTAAAGAAGCTGTTCAAAACATAATAAGAAAAGAAGAAAAAACTAAAACTTATGATCCTTTCACAGGTGAGGAACGTGATACAACTATAGTTACTGAATTTGACCCATCTACTGTAACCAGATATCGTCTAAAAGAAGATTGGATTTTTGATAAACAAAGATCTGTATTAGAATGTAGAATTATTGGAATATTACCTTTGATGGTTGAGTTTGAGCCCGATGGTATAACAGAAAAAGGTACTAGACCACTATTTTGGATTTATTTTAATGAGCTGAGACCTTATCTGGTACGTTATGAATATTTTAATAGAAAAAATGATGGTCAAAGATTAACCTACGATGATGCTTTTGCTAAAAGAATGTTTAATAGCTACATTATCAAAGAATCTAATGTCTATGATAGATATATCAATGCCTATGCCACTGGTTTGGATGCTTTATTAGAAAGCGATAGGATTAAAAATGATATATTTATCTTTGAACATGATTTATGGGAATTCTAAATAATCTAAACAAATTAAAAAAGAAAGCCGCATTAAAAATACGGCTTTCTTTTTTTATTATATGTAAAAAAATTATAAACCCCAATTGGTTTTATCTAAAGTTCTATATTGTATAGCCTCTGCTAGATGATAAGTTTTTATTATTTCTGAACCGTCCAAATCAGCAATAGTACGAGCTAATTTGAGTATTCTATCATAAGCTCTAGCAGAAAGAGATAATCTCTCCATAGCATTTTTTAATAAAATCAT
>LUZL01000251.1 GCA_001603615.1 Bacteroidales bacterium Bact_20
GTTACTTTAGCTGGCTTAATAAATTCTTTGAAAATAGTTAATAAAAAAATAGAAAATGTCAGAATAATCCTCTACGGTGCAGGAGCTTCTAATACCACAATTGCAAGATTATTGATTGCTAGTGGTGCAGACCCAGCAAATATAATTGTCTTTGATAGCAAAGGCTCATTAAATAAAGATAGAGAAGACATCAAAAATGACAACCGTTATTATAGAAAATGGGAACTGTGCTTAACAACAAATCCAGATAAAATAAATGATATAACAGAAGCTATGAGAGGGGCTGATGTTTTAATATCTCTATCTACACCTGGTCCTAACACTATCAAGCAAGAATGGATCAAATTGATGGCAGAGAAAGCTATTGTCTTCGCTTGTGCTAATCCAATACCAGAAATTTATCCTTATGCTGCTAAAGAAGCTGGAGCATATGTAGTAGCTACAGGGAGAGGAGATTTCCCCAATCAAGTAAATAATTCTCTTGGGTTCCCTGGTATTCTAAAAGGAGCCTTGATGGTGAGATCTAAAAAAATAACTGATGAGATGGCTATAGCAGCAGCTAACGCTCTAGCTAAATATGCTTATGATAGAGGTATAGACGCTAATAACATAATGCCTACAATGGATGAGTCTGATGTCTTCCCCATAGTGGCAGCTACAGTGGCTATGGAAGCAATTAAAAATGGTGTAGCTCGCAAAATATTAAATTATCAAGAAGCTTATCAATGGGCTAAAAAAGATATTACTTACGCTAGAGAGCTTACTGATAGTATGATAAAAAATGATTTTATCCTATTACCACCAGAGCAAATGATAAAGGAAGCACTAGAATATACAATTGGTGTTATAGATAAATAATTACGAAATTATCTTTGATCAAAATACATTAAAAGCTTTTTTAGTAATGTACTCATTATTATGATTTTATTATATTTGTAGTTTAATTTTACAATGTTTTTTTTAAATTTTCTATGAATAAACAGAGGCTTTCGGTAGTGATTATCACATATAATGAAGAGAAAAATATAGCACGCTGTATCAATACTGTTAAACAAGTGGCTGATGAAATAATTGTAGTAGACTCTTATTCTACAGACAAAACTAGAGAAATAGCTCAAGCTCTAGGATCTATAGTAATAGAAAATAAATTTGAAGGTCATATACAACAAAAAAATTTTGCTCTGCTACAAGCCAATTATCCACTAGTATTATCACTAGATGCAGATGAGGCTTTATCAGATAAATTAAAAAATGAAATAGAAAAAATCAAAAATAATCCTACTGCTGATGGATATACTATGAATAGGCTTACATATTATTGTGGCAGATGGATCAAGCATACTGGCTGGTATCCAGACAAAAAACTTAGACTTGTTCGTAAAGATCTCGCTCAGTGGTGTGGCATCAATCCTCATGATAAACTAGAACTCATTAATAGTAAAAATATAAAGCATATAAATGCAGATATTCTACACTATTCATACTACAGTCTACATGATCATCTAAGTCAGTTGGATAAATTCACTCAAATCTCTGCTAATGAACTGTATAAATCTAAAATTAAACCCAATTTTTGGCATTTTTTTATTAAGCCTGTTCATAAATTTTTAAATCATTATATCTACAAAGCTGGTTTTTTAGATGGATATGAAGGATTTCAAATATCAATGATCTCTGCTTATGGTGTTTTTTTGAAATATGCTAAATTGAGAGAATTATATAGAATAGATAAAGATATTTAAGAAATGATCTGATAAGATTATTTAAATGATAAAAAAATGAATGAAGAGCAAATATCTATAATCCTAAGAACTTTACCACATAGCCCAGGAGTATATAGATTTTATGATAAAGATAACAATATTTTATATGTAGGCAAAGCAAAAAATTTAAAAAATAGAGTATCATCATACTTTCGCACCCAGCATAGTAGTGCGAGGTTAAGAATAATGGTCAAAAAAATTGAACGCATTGAGACTACTATCACTAATACTGAACTAGAAGCTCTACTACTTGAGAATAATATGATCAAAAATCTGAAGCCTCGTTATAATATGCAACTAAAAGATGACAAAAGTTATCCATTTATTGCTATTACCAATGAACCATTTCCACGAATTTTTTTAACTAGAAATAGACATATTCCTAATGCAGAATATTATGGTCCCTATGCATCTGTGCGTTCTGCTAAATCATTATTAGAATTGATACACAAGCTATTTCCCCTGCGTACTTGTAAACTTAATTTATCAGATGAAAAAATAAAAAATGGGAATTATAAAGTATGTCTAGAATATCATCTGAAAAAATGCAAAGGCCCCTGTGTGGGATTAATTAGTAAAAATGAATATGATGAATATATAAATTTAGCTAGAGATATTATAAAAGGAAAAACTAAATTAGTAGAAAATTATCTTTATGAAAACATGCAAAAAGAAGCCAAAAATCTTAATTTCGAAGAGGCACATCAATGGAAAATTAAGTGGGAAAGATTAAAAACATATTCGTCGCGTAGCATAATAGTTACTACACAAGATAATAATTTGGATGCTATTAATTTATTAGAAGATGATGACCAAGCATACATAGCAGCTATCAGAGTGCAGAATGGATCTATAGTAAATAGTAGAGTTTTTCATATAGAAAAAAAGCTAAACGAAACTCCTGATGAGCTTTTGCTATACGCCATAGGTGAATTATACGAACAATGGGATGGCTTGCAACCTGAGCTCATTGTCCCTTTTCCTATTTCTTTTCCTATAGATAATGTACAAATAACAGTCCCTAAAATAGGATATAAAGCTAATTTATTAAAATTTTGTCTTCAAAATGCACAAGAGAGAAAAGCCGAAGATGACAAACGTAGAGCTCTAGCAGATCCTAATAGATTTACAAATCAATTACTTGAAAAAGTAAAAACAGATTTGCAATTACCTACTTTGCCACGACGCATAGAGTGTTTTGACAATTCTAATATACAAGGTGCATATCCTGTATCTTCTTGTGTAGTTTTCATAGATGGTAAGCCAGCTAAAGCTGAATATCGCATTTTTAATGTTAAAACAGTTGAAGGGATAGATGATTTCGCTACAATGTATGAAGTGGTCTATCGTAGATATAAAAGGCAAAAAGATGAGAATAAACCACTTCCTGATCTAATAATAATAGATGGTGGCAAAGGACAATTACATTCTGCCTATGATGCATTGAAAGAATTAGATTTAGATAATATTCCTATTATCGGCATAGCTAAAAGACTAGAAGAAATTTATAAACCTAATGATTCTATGCCACTGAATATAGATAAACAAAGTCCCACTCTTAAACTCATACAACGAGCTAGAGACGAAGCACATAGATTTGGCATCACTCATCATAGAAAGCTGCGTAGCAAAAATACTATTAAAACTCAATTAACAGATATCAATGGTATAGGTCCTAAAACTGCTAATAAATTATTAGAACATTTCGGATCCTTAGAAAATATTAAAAATGCTAAGGATGAGGAGATAGAAGCATTGATAGGTAAAGCTAAACTAAATATTTTGAAAGAAGCTTTGAAATAAAAAGATAGGGAGAGAGTGTAAATAATAAAAAAAATTCATTGTTATGATTTCAAAAAGTTTTTTAGTGAGAGTTATGTTTTTATCCGCATATTTATTTAGTTTTAGAGTCGTAGTCTTTATTATCTTCTAATATTCTTTTTCTATTAGTATTATATTTTTCATTAAAAATACTTCTATCTGATTCAAACCCATTGAAATCTATATCATTAATATCTATAACTGTATGAAATAAATCATCTGTAACGAAAGGTTTTTCTTTATTGGATAAGATAATTTTATATTTATCAGGATATAATGATTGGTATTGTGGAGAGCACCAAACAATAAAAGGAATTTCTACATTAGCATTTGGTAAAAAATCTGCATAGTCATGTCCTACATTATCATTTTCATCATAAACATTCTCTCCATGATCTGAGAAATAGATAGCAGCAGCAATAGTATTGTTATTGCAATATTCATTTAAAATATTTAATAGACTATCCACAACAAAATCATTGTAAAAAATAGAATTGTCATATTCATTTATTGTCTTTTCCTTATTATTATTGGCAAAATTAAATTTATTGAAATTAGGTGGGTACCTTTTAGCATACTTAGAATGACTTCCCATCAAGTGGATTACTATAAATTTATTTTTTGCTGTATCTGACAATGAATGTCGGAAAGGTTGAAATAGTTTCTCATCATAAGAAAGTAAATAAGTACTCTCAAAAGATGTATTAGCCGAATTATTTACGAATGCACATATATCGGAGGTTTTAGCTAGATTATAAATTGCATTATCCCATACACCTATTGGGGCTTGATTTGATAACCAAAACGTTTTGTATCCTAATGAATGAAAAATATCTATTAAACTAATGCTTTTGTCATAATCTTTTTTATTGTCAATGTTAGATTCTGTAAGAGCAGTGAGTAGAGCTCCGATGGTATTAGAATAAGGACTTACCACATCTGTATAAACTATTATGTCTCGTCTATTATCTAAGTGTGGAGTGGTCTTGCGATGATAATTATACAGAGACATGTGATTTCTATTGCAGGATTCACCAATGATGAGAACAAAAACATGAGGATATTGATCTGATGTTTTCAATTTTACTTCTATATTATTTACCTCTCTTAATTTAAGGGCTTTATAAGTTCTCATCTGATTATTAAAAGAAATTATCGCTTTGGCAGTTTGTGGAATGCCTTTTCTAATCAATCTATTATTTATTAAATTTTCTGAAATAAAAATTACAGAAAATAACAAGACAGCAGATACTATGTATATGCTTCCTTTTTGTTTAACAATAGTAGGTGGATGCTTCAATGCTAGATAATAAATAAATATATAAGGAATTACTAATAGCCAATCAAAGTGAAACTTTAAATTAATAAATTCTTTTGCTTCATTAATGTTTGTATTCATTAATACAAATAAACTCGAAGCATTTAATGGGGATTTTATTACTAAAATATGGCATAGATTTATGAATCCTTCTAAAAAAAATAAAGAAATCACAATAATGTAAAAAACTTTCTTTTTTGTAAAAAAATAAGGTAACATCATTAGCGGTAGCCATGATAGATAAATTAATAATTCTCTAGGATTAAAAAGATTAAAGTTTACATATAGCAATACAACTTGCACATATATTATTATTGCTAATAAATAAGGAGGATATAATTGCTTAAGAGTTTTCATTCAGTTCAGCATTAAAATATAAAATTCAGAAATCCTTTACTAAATTTTAAAAAAAACACCTTATTAATTGAGAATTATTTCAAATATCTCATTTTGGTACTCTGAAAAGCTTATTCCATCTGATTTTACCATCAAAAAGGGAATAATCTTTATCTAGTGATAACCACACAAACACTGGCTTGCCCACCATATGATCTTCAGGGATGAATCCCCAAAATCTAGAATCATAGCTATTGTGCCTATTATCTCCCATGCCAAAATAATAATCCATCTGAAAAGTATATTTATCAGTAGGTCTGTCATTTATGTATATTGTTCCATTTTGCACATATAATTTATTATGTTCGTATGTAGTAATGACACGTTCGTAAAAGCACAAATTATTGGTATCCAGAGAAATAGTTACACCTTTTTTAGGAACTACAATAGGACCGAAATTATCCTTATTCCATGGATATCTAGGGTCATGTGGGAAAATGGAATAATCCCAAGTGGTATCTTCACTTATTTTTAAAGGCTCAAGTAATATAGAACCATATTTCTTTAGAAATTTATTTTTTATTTCCTCAGTCATTGGCAATAGTAATACATTAGCAGGATACCCATAATATTGAGCTTTTTGTGCAGATTGTCGTGCATCTTCTCTAGAAATCCCTGTAGACATTATTTGCTCTATAGACAAATATCTATCTGGTTGTAATTTCACTATATAATCAAACTGAATATATTTAGGAATGGGCATAGGTTTGCCATTCACAAAAACTTGACGATGAATTATCTGAATAGTATCTCCTGGTGTGCCTATGCATCGTTTGATATAGTTATCTCTTTTGTCTACTGGGCGTACTGTTATTTTCTCTGTTTGCAATAGATACTTGCGAGCAGCATCATAAAATTTCTTATAATCTGTTTCACTAAGTCCATTATTTTTTGCCATTTGCACAGCGAAACTTCTAGCAATAGTATAGAAACTCATTGCAGGTTCGGCTATTACTACTGTATCTCCTTCTGGGAAATTAAATACTATCAATTTATTGCTTTCTATTTGCTCTAATGCAGGATAGCGGTAGTATGGTAGCTGAATTATTTTAGAGTATGATGGAGCTGTTTTAGATAATGGCATAATATTGTGAGCAAAAGGGAAAGATATAGGAGTATTAGGTATACGAACACCATAGTGAATTTTGCTAACAAATAAATAATCACCTACTAGCATGGTTTTTTCCATAGAGCTTGTAGGGATAGTGTATGCTTCTAAAAAAAACATCCTAATAATGGTAGCAGCTACTACAGCAAAGATTATAGCTTCTATCCATTCTTGAGTCTTAGTAAGTTTTTTTACTTTTTGCTCTTCTACAGGAATGTATCCATCTTTTATGAGTCCTAAGTATGGTAAATAAACAAATGGGAAAAGAATAATTAATACCTGATTTAGAATATTATAGCGATTGAAACCCTTAAGCAATTCTATTAGCATTAGCATTATCATAAACAAATTAATAAAAGGGATTAAAGACCATAATACCCAAGTCCATTTTTTACCTATAATTCTCACCCAAATCACTATATCATACACTGGTACAAAAACAAGCCAAAAATTATAACCAGCTTTTCTAAAAATCAATCCTAATCCTATTATACATGCTAAAAATAGCAAAATAGTTATTATAATTAATGCATCCATTAAAAAAATTTTTTAAAAATATTATGCAAATTTAAACGTAAAAAATAAATTATTATTATAAAATGAAAAGTTTATTTTAGACAAGAAGGAATTAAAGATGAATCATTAATGAAATAAATTTTATAATTATAAAAAAGCAATTAATCACAATTTAAAAAATAAATATATATTTGCAGTTCAATAAAACAAAAAAAATTAGAATTATGTCATTAAGGCAAAAGACACGAGAATTAAAAAAGCGAATGCAAAATGCTCAACAGGGTGGTGGGATGAGTGCTATAGAGAAGCAAGTATCTATGGGCAAACTTACTGCTCGCGAGCGTATTTTAGCAATTCTAGATCCGGGCTCTTTTCACGAATATGATTTATTTGTTGAGCACGCAGGTAAAGATTTTGACATGGACAAAAAATATTTACCTGGTGATGGTGTAGTAACTGGTACTGGCACTGTAGATGGACATCCAGTATGCATTTATGCTCAAGATTTTACTGTAGCTGGAGGCTCTCTGGGATATATGCATGCTAAAAAAATCACTAAAATCATGGATCACGCACTAAAGATGAAAGTTCCTTTGATAGGTATTAATGATTCTGGTGGAGCCCGTATTCAGGAAGGGGTCAATAGTTTGGCTGGTTATGGCGAGATTTTTTATAGAAATACTATCTCATCAGGTGTGATACCTCAAATCAGTGTAATTCTAGGTCCTTGTGCTGGTGGAGCTGTTTATTCTCCAGCACTTACAGATTTTGTTTTTGTAGTAGATGGGATATCTAAAATGTTTATAACTGGTCCAGAAGTTATTAAAACTGTTCTAGGAGAAGAGATATCTATGGAAGAGCTTGGTGGTGCTCGCACACATGCTTCTATCAGTGGTAATGCACATTTCTTTGCTTATAATGAGTTTGAATGTTTCACACAAATTAAAACTTTATTAAGCTTCATACCTTGGAATAATACTCATAAACCAGAAGTTTTTGAAGCAGAGGAACCAGATACTAAAGAATATAAAATATCTAAAATATTCCCTAATGATGAAAAAGAACCATATGATGTAAGAGATATTATTAAAGCAATAGCTGACGCTAGTTTTTTCTTTGAAGTACAGGAATTATTTGCTCCTAATGTAGTTGTAGGATTTGCTAGAATAGAAGGTATGACAGTAGGTATAGTTGCTAATCAACCATTATATCTAGCAGGTGTTTTGGATGTTGATAGTAGTGATAAAGCAGCACGTTTTATTCGTTTCTGCGATGCTTTTAATATTCCTATTATTACTCTAGTAGATTTACCTGGGTACCTACCTGGTGTAGATCAAGAGCATAGCGGTGTAATCAGACATGGTGCTAAAATATTATATGCATATAGTGAAGCTACAGTACCTAAAATTACTATTATACTTAGAAAAGCATACGGTGGTGGTTATATAGCTATGGGATCACGCCATTTACAGGCTGATTTTGTGTTTGCATGGCCTACAGCTGAAATAGCTGTTATGGGGCCAGAGGGTGCAGCTAATATTATATTTAAAAAAGAAATTCAGGAAGCTGAAAATC
>LUZL01000252.1:0-248 GCA_001603615.1 Bacteroidales bacterium Bact_20
TATGTTTAACTTTTCATGTTAAATATTTTAATTACTTTTGAAAAAATTAAAAAAATTATGGAATATTCATCAGAAGTTATAGCAGAAATGCTGACTCTAACCAAAGAAGGCAAACGCGAATTCCTAGATAATCTCTACGAATTTCTCACAGAGAATAAGTTGACAGCTCTAGATTATCAAAGAATAAAGATTTTATCTACTGCTCCTATCTGTCCTAGATGCGACTATGAGCATGTAGCTAAAGCTGG
>LUZL01000252.1:257-1510 GCA_001603615.1 Bacteroidales bacterium Bact_20
GATTCAGAGAGACTGCTAAGTCTATTGTTTATTACTCACATAAATATTATCTTATGCTTGATTATCTAAAATGTATGCTTGAGGGTAAAAGTCTCAGAGCTTGTGCCAGAGAAGTAGGCATCAGTTTACCAACTAGTTTCAAATGGCGACATAGAATTCTATCAGCTATCCAAGGATTTGAAGGTGGAATCACTTTCTCTGGAATTACTGAAGCTGATGAGCTATTAATGGAATATTCTGAGAAAGGGCGAAGGTTCAAAAGTTTAGAAGAAAAAGAGCAAGCAATGAATACTGTACATCCTAATGTAGCAGTGTTAGTGATGACAGATAGAGAAGGTAATTTACTTTTCAAACATACAGGGGAGCATAGAGTATTAAACGAACAGATAAAAAATGAATTGAAGCATAGAGTGTCAGAAAAAAATACTATCTGTATAAAACCAAACGAAGAGTTCAAAAAGGCAGTGATGAAATTTAAAACTAAAAAAGTTTTAGTAAGAAAGCACACAAAGGGATTAGCAGTATATAGCACACAAGTAGCAGAGAAAAAGATTAAAAATCTTCTAATTTGGATGAGTAGATTCAGAGGAGTAGCTACTAAGTACCTTCAGAACTACTTGATGTGGTTTATGGTGATGAATAAGTATCTGAAGGATGATGTGGTGTCTGATGTTGGAAGATTACTAAATTTATCATCGCATGATAGATGGGCATGGAAGCGGTATTTTAAATTGATAAAACTGAAATATTAGATATCATGAAAAGTTAAACAATCATCAAATTCTTATAAACATTTCTATTTCCAAACCTTTATTAAAAATATCTTCAATTTATTATTCCTGAAATTTTTCTTTTAACTCAAAATCTATTAACTTTGTATTCTCAAATAAATTATGGCTAATAAAGTAGAAATTGTAAATAAAAAAGCAAAATTTGAATATACTATTCTAGATAAATATGAAGCTGGTATTGTACTTACTGGTACTGAGATCAAAAGTATTAGACATGCTAAAGCTTCTCTTTCTGACGCATATTGTGTATTCAAAGAGGGTGAATTGTGGGTAAAAAATCTTCATATATCTGAATATGTTAATGGGACATATAACAATCATGATCCTAAGAGAGATAGAAAATTGCTTTTGCATAAATATCAACTTAGGCGATTGGAGTCTAAAATTAAAGAGTCTGGTTTGACAATAGTACCTCTGCGTTTGTATATTAATGAAAAAGGTATTGCTAAATTAGAAATTGCT
>LUZL01000253.1 GCA_001603615.1 Bacteroidales bacterium Bact_20
AATTTATTATGAAAGAAAATTTAATAAGATTAGGTATTTTTTATGATGGTAATTATTTATTACACGTGAGTAACTATTATAACTATTTTCATGAAAGAAAGAGTAGAATTAGTTTACATGGACTTCATAAATATATAAAATATTATGTATCTAGTATAGAAGAAGTAGATTATAAATATGTAACTATAACAGAAAGTCATTATTTCAAATCAAGATTAAGTGTAAAAGAAGTTGGAAATAAGCCAAATCAATTATTTTTTGATCGCTTATTTGATGATGTACTAATGATGGAAAATGTAGTAGCACATTATCATCCAGTGCGAAATATACAAGGGATAAAAATGGAAAAAGAGATAGGGATGAATCTAGCATTGCATGCATACGAAATAGCTAGTAGTAGAAAAATAGACATATTGGTATTAGTAGCTTGTGATGGAGATTATGTCTCATTGATTAAAAAGATAAATAGCTTAGGTATAAAAGTATTACTCGTATCATGGGATTTCGAATACACTGATGATCAAAATTATTTAAGAATGACAAAAACATCTCAAGATTTAATAGAAGAAACTACATATCATTTAGCATTGAACGAAATCATAGATGATTCATCTAACAAAAGTAATTCCTTTGTTGAAGGTTTGTTTGTTTCTAAATTAGATCGCAGATATGATATTCCTCAATATTTTGATGATTTTGATAATGAAGATTTATCTAACCTTGAAAGCGATAATCAAATGCACGAAAGTTCTATATTATCCCTTAAAAATGGTTATGGATTTATAAAATATCCCCCTAATAACTTATTTTTTCATTATCAATCAGTTCAAGATACTGATTTCAATGAATTACAAATAGGTGATGAAGTAACTTTTGAAATTGCTAAAAAAGATAATGGAGAAGAGCTAGCCATCAATGTAAGGCGAAAAAAGAATAATTTAATTGAAAATCTAGAGTTTTAGAATAACTCCTCCTTTAAATTATTAAGAAATACTATTGATCGCATTTCAAATAATGCTAAACAATAATAAGCTATTGATATCTCTGACTAACTACATATATAATTGTACCCAGCCAATTTGAAAATGATTAAAATTTTATATTGAAATAATATATGTTTTTTCATAGAGCTTAAATAGTATTTTAAGTATCATTACATTTTTTCAAGATGATAAGAGCTTAAAACCTTGTAATTATAATTATTAACAAAGTTTTATATTATAATTTTAATTTTTTATAACTTTTATTGGCTTATTTGCACCAATTGATAACAAATATATTCCATTTGCTAGAGAATCTAATTGATCTAAAACGATACAATTATTCCCTGGGTACAATTTATAAACATTCCTCAATATTTGTTTACCATCTATACTATAAAGAGCTATATTCAGGAAATCTTTATTATTAGTTTTATAAATAATATTTAATGAAGATGTAAAAGGATTGGGGTAAATAAAAGGAGAATTATCTAACCATGGTGTAGTAGATATAGAAGTGTCATTAGCGAATATATCTGCTATAGCGAAGTTTGGAATTCCATAACCATAGTTATTATCTGGTGTCAAATATCTATTGCTACTTTTAATTATAGCTTGAATGATATCGTTTGGATAGACCTGGGGATGTTTTTGTAAAAGACAAGCTGTAGCACCAGCGATAATAGGAGAGCTAAAAGAGGTTCCATTACCCATGATAATGCTACTATCCTGTGAAGCTGTAAATACTTGAGCTCCCTGAGCACAAACTGTTGGTTTAATGCGTCCATCATATGTAGGGCCTCTAGACGAGAAACCAGTAATGACACCTAATGAATCTACAGCACCTACTGTGATTATGCTATCTGCATCTGCAGGGACACCGATATAATGCCAATCTAGATTACCACTATTTCC
>LUZL01000254.1 GCA_001603615.1 Bacteroidales bacterium Bact_20
AAGGACAACGTACAGGTTTATGGCGTTATTATTATCCAAATTCTTCGTTATGGGCTAGCATTTCATTTCAAAATGATTTACCAGAAGGTAATGCTTTTCTCTATTATAATAATAAAGAAAATAAAATAAAAGCTATTGCTCATTTCACTAAAGGTAAATTAAATGGTAAATACCAAGAGTTCTATCCCACTGGAGCTAAAAAAGCAGATTTATTTTTTCAAAATAATTATATATCTGGTCCAGCGAAATATTTTGATAAAAATGGTAGTTTATTGATAGAAGGTAATTATAAAAATAACCAAAAAATTGGTTACTGGTATTTTTATACTCCTCTTGGTGAGCAATTGCCTATTTATTTATCATTTTGATAAGTTATAATAAAATTATGGACTTAGTTTATAATTTTATCATCAAATTTTACAGTCTGCAGCTGCCATTTATCTTTAGGATAATATAATGTAAAAGTATAGAATAATGGTTGATAAGCGTACTTTAGCATATAAGTGACAACAACTAAGCTCTCACCATATTTTTGTTCTTTTATTTTTTCATAACCATAATATTCACCCAGCATAGCTGTGAGAGCCGATAGCTTCAACTTAATTTGTGTAACCTCTTCTGCATTTCTTTGCATAATCATTGGATTAGTTTTGAATATGAAATCTATAGCCTCTGGAGGAGTATTTTTCTTGTAAATAGAGAAAAATTCTTCCATGATAGGTTCATAGCTAGGTATATTTTGGCTAAATGCTAATAAGCTAAAGAGGAATAAATTTATATTAAAGAATAATTTTTTCATAATTATTAGGATTAGTTATGCAAATATAATAATTTTATTGAATTAAAAAATTAATTCAATTGAAAGGGGAGAGAACAATTTTTCAAATGTTTGTAAATATATTGGATTTGAATTTAAATTTTTATATATCTTTGCAAAAAACATTTAACAATGAAGCAATTAGTAGATAATCTCGAAGAGCATCTATCCATGGGCAAGCAAGAGCATTTAGCTTTTCTAGATGGACTTTACTATCTGATAAAAGAAAAAAATGCAGACGTAGTAGACTACCAAGGTCTCAAAGCTCAAAGTGTATCACCACAATGTCCTAAATGCGAAGGAATAAATATCATCAAAAATGGCACTCAACAAGAGCAGCAACTCTATAAATGCAAAGATTGTGGCAGAAACTTCAGAGTAACCACTGGCACATTTGTATACAATATGCATAAAAAGGAATTAATGCTAGACTACATCCTCTGCATGCTAGAGGGTAAAAGTTTGAGAAAATGTGCTAAAGAAATAGGTATAAATCTGACTACCAGTTTTGAGTGGAGGCATAGAATATTGACAGCTCTGAGAAGCTTTGATGATAATGTAAACTTCTTTGGCATCATGGAGTTAGAAGAGCTACTAATGAAATATTCAGAAAAAGGTAGAAGATACAAAACTAAAGAAGAATACCTAATAGCCCAGGAGAAGAAGCAGCACAAGGTAGCTGTGTTAGCGATGAAAGACAGAAGTGGTAATATGCTTTTTAATCTCACTGGTTTTGATAGAGTAAAGAAGGTAAAATTAGAAGAGATACTGAGAAATAAGGTATCTACGAGTAATACAATTTATGGAGAAGACAAGAAGGAGTTTAAGAGATTCAGGTCAAAGAAGTTAAAGAATAAAGAAGTGAAGCGAGAAGTAATAAAGGATCAGAATGATACATATAATATAAATACGGTGAATAAACACACGAGGAGATTTTCGCAATGGATAGATAGGCGATTTAGAGGAGTAGCGACGAAGTATTTGCAGAGCTATATAATGTGGTATATAGTTAAGCATAAGTATTTAGTGAATAGATTGATAGAAGATGTAGGGAGGATGCTGAACTTAGCAGCGTCGGATCGGCGTGCATATTATGAATACATCGAGCTTAGAGCTAAACCAATAGAAACTCTAACATAAATATTATTTTAATACACCTATTTTTTTTAATTTTCGTTTTTTCTTTATTATCTTTGTCAAAAAAATGAAAATTTTAGTATTAAATTGTGGTAGTTCTAGTATCAAGTATCAATTATTTGATATGATAGCAGACGAAAAAGTGCTTGCTAAAGGTTTATTAGAAAGAATTGGTCAAACTATTGGTGTTGTTAATCATACATCTATAGGTAAAGATAAAATAAAATATGATACACCGATTATAGATCATACTGCTGGAATTGAAATAATAATTAAATTGTTATTAGATAAAGAAGTGGGTGTTATCGATTCATTAAGTGAAATAAAAGCTGCTGGACACAGGGTAGCTCATGGTGGTGAACATTTTAAAAATAGTGTACTTATTAATAATGATACTATAAATGAAATTAATAATTGTATTCAATTAGCTCCTTTACATAATCCAGCTAATTTGAAAGGTATTTTAGCTGTTGAAAAATTAATTCCTGGCTTGCCCCAAGTTGCTGTTTTTGATACTTCTTTTCATCAGTCTATGCCTGATTATGCTTATATTTATGGGATTCCTTATGAATATTATGAAAATCTTAAAATACGTAGATATGGGTTTCACGGTACAAGTCATAAATTTGTAGCTGAAAAATCTGCTAAATTGATTGGTAAAAATATTGAAGATATTAAAATTATTTCTTGTCATTTAGGTAATGGTGCTTCTATTACTGCTATAGATAGAGGAATATCAATTGACAATAGTATGGGATTTACTCCTGTAGAGGGACTTATAATGGGTACTCGTTCTGGAGATTTAGATGTAGGTGCTTTATTATATATAATGGATAAAGAAAATCTTGACACTAAACAAGCTAATGATTTAGTGAATAAAAAAAGTGGTGTATGTGGTATATCTGGTATTAGTCCTGATATGAGAGATTTAGAAAATGCTGCTAATGAAGGTAATAGCCGTGCTAAATTAGCATTAGATGTTTATGCTTACAGAGTAAAAAAATATATTGGATCTTATATAGCTGCTATGAATGGATTAGATTTGTTAATATTCACTGGCGGGATTGGCGAAAATAGTATGTATATGAGAGAAAAAATTACATCTAATATGGAGTATTTTGGTATTAAAATAGATCAAGAGATTAATAATAATACTAAAGGTAAAGATGCTATTATTTCTACTAATGATTCTAATGTATACACTGTAGTAGCTACTACTAATGAAGAGCTTGTAATAGCTCGTGATACTATGCGAATTATCAGTGCTTAATTAATATTATATTTTAATAGGTTATCTTTAAAAGTTTTAATGAATAATTAATTTTATTCTTTATTTGTATCCTGTTTTTTTATTTCATTCCATAATTTATCCATTTCTTCTAGTGATAAATTATTTATTTGTGAACCATTATTAATGGCTTTTTGCTCAATATATTTAAACCTATGAATAAATTTTTTGTTAGCTTTTTCTAATGCATCATCTGGATTGACACCTAAAAAACGAGAATAATTTATTAGGGCAAAGAGTACATCTCCTAATTCTTCTTCTATATTTTTTTGATTTGCACTATGAATTGCTTGATGTAGTTCTTCAAGTTCTTCTAAAAATTTTTCATAGACTTGATCCACATTTTCCCAGTCAAATCCTAC
>LUZL01000255.1 GCA_001603615.1 Bacteroidales bacterium Bact_20
TGCTCATAGCTGGTGCTACAGGACAAGGAAAATCTGTTGGTATAAATACTATTATTACTTCCTTGCTATATAAAAAATTACCTCACGAAGTGAAATTTATCTTTATAGATCCTAAGAAAGTAGAGCTATCACCATATGCTATTTTAGAAAATCATTATTTAGCTAAAATTCCTAATGAAACTGAACCAATAGTTACAGAGGTAGAAAAGGTTGTGAAAACTTTATATTCTCTCACGATGCTTATGGATGCTAGATATGATTTTTTGAAACAGGCTGGAGTGAAAAATATCGTAGAATATAACAAGAAATATTTAGCAGGCATGCTAGATCCAGAGGAAGGGCATGAGTTTATGCCATATATAGTGCTGGTAATAGATGAATTTGCAGATTTGATAATGACAGCAGGTAAAGAAGTGGAGCTGCCTGTAGCACGTATTGCTCAATTAGCAAGAGCTGTAGGTATACATGTCATTGTTGCTACACAACGCCCCTCTGTAGATGTGATTACAGGTAAAATAAAAGCTAATTTTCCTGCTAGAATAGCTTTTAGAGTTTCTAGTAAAGTAGATTCTAGAACAATATTAGATGTAAATGGTGCTGAACAGCTTATAGGACGTGGTGATATGCTTTTCGCCTATGGTAGTGAACTAAATCGTATACAATGTGCTTTCATAGATACTCCAGAGATAGACGCATTGATGGAATACATATCTCGACAACCAGGATTTCTAGAAGCATACATTCTACCAGAACCAATAATAGAAGGTACTAATCCTCAAGTCATAGAACTACAAACCTTAGATCCTCTGATAATGGATGCTGCTGCTATAATCATCTCTGCTCAGCAAGGCTCTACTAGTCTACTACAGCGTAAACTACAAATTGGTCACAATAGAGCTGGTAGAATAATGGATCAATTAGAAGCTTTAGGTATCGTGGGACCTCAAGTTGGTAGTAAGCCACGTGATGTTTTAATTGTTGATATTTCACAATTGGAACAAATTTTGAATAATCCTAATTAATTTAAAATTGTAAAATTATGAAATCTTTTAAATTTTTTCTCGCACTCATCGTTATATTACCACAATTATTATTTTCACAGGTTGTAGATACAAAAGCACAAAAAATTTTAGACGAGACTTATGCTAAAATTCAAAGTTATAAAACTTTAAAAATTGATTTTACTTATGTAGTAGAGAATTCTACAAAAAATACTAGAAACGAAACTAAAGGGTCTATTACTATTAAAGGTAATAAATATGTACTTTCTTTAGATGATCAAATTATTTTTTGCGATGGTACAACCAAATGGACTTATTTCATAAATGATAAAGAAGTGCAAATAAATTCTGTAAATGCTGATGAAGAACTTTTGCCTAATTATATTTTATTAGCAGATTATAAAAAAGATCATTATCCTAAATTTATTCGTGAATTACCTAAAAATAACAAAGTTATAAATGTGATAGATTTAGTTCCTAAAACTGGTAAGTCTTATTATAAAATTAGACTAGAAATAGATAATAATACAAAACTACTTACCAGTGCTTCTGTTTATAATAAAGATAACAATACTTTTATTTATGTGATAGATAAACTAACTCCTAATATTGATGTTTCAGATAATTATTTTGTATTTAATGATAGTGAACATCCTGATGTAATAGTAAATGATATGAGATAGTGTATCAAATGAAAAATAAATAAGCATTTAGCGAATAACTAAATGATAGTAGAATAGAAGAGATTTAAATTAAAAAACAAGATTTAAGATTAAAAATGATTAAAAAAATCAAAAAATTTTTAGATACTCACTATTATCCTAAAACAGATAAATCTTATTGGTTTTTAATAAAAACTTTTAATGAAGGAGTACAAAACTCTTTGTTAGGAGTGAGAGCTGCGGCAATAGCATTTAAATTAATTATGGCAGCTATACCGCTATTGATAGTTATTCTTAATCTATTACCTTCATTTTTTAATTACGAAAATTTAAATAATTTTATTTTACTGATGCAAGAATATTTACCTTCCAATATTTTTACAGTTATCGATGGACCTATAAATTACATTTTATTTAGTACTGCGAGAGGATATACAGGAGTATGGATATTTGTTGCATTATTTATAGCTCTCAATGGGGTGAGATTGATTATAGAGTCTTTTAATGCATCATTTCATATTAAAGAGACTAGACCTTTATGGGAGCAATTTATTGTAGCTTTCATCATTTGGCTTTTAATTACTTTTTTACTTGTTTTGTCTATAGTTTTATTTTTGATTAATAAAGATATTTTTAATTGGTTAGTTTCGTTAGAAATTATAAGTGAAAATTTAATACATTCTTTTTATTTTGTTGCTAAATATTTAATGTTTTTTGTATTGCTAATAGTACTATTTGAACTTATTTTTTATATAGCACCAGCACGCAGACGTAAATTTAGATTTATGACATCGGGTACTATAATTGCAGCACTTTCTACGTTGATAATAACTGGTGGGTTTGATATTTTTATAAGTAATTTCTCTAATTATAATAAAATCTATGGACCATTAGCTACTGTTTTTATTTTCTTTTTATGGTTACAAACTGTAGCATTTATGATATTAGTTGGGTTCGAAATAAATGCTACTGTTTATTTAGCTGATGTAGAAAATCCTAGGCCAATTATTCCTAAAATTAATCTTAAAAAAATAATACTTAAACGTTCTAAAAAATTGAATAACAATGAATTTCAAGAAAAAGAAAATAGATGACCTGAACAGGTTAACAATAGATGAATATAAAAATCAACCTAAACTACCATTAATTATTATACTAGATAATATTAGAAGTAAATTTAATGTAGGTTCAATTTTTAGAACAGCAGATAGTTTTAATATAGAAAAAATATATTTGTGTGGCATAACACCTTGTCCACCAGATAGAGAAATAGAAAAAACAGCATTAGGAGCTAGCGAAAGTGTATCTTGGCAATATGAATCAAACACAATGAACTTAATAAAAACATTAAAATCCCAAAATTACTATTTAATAGGAGTAGAGCAGACTTTTAACAGTACCTCTGCATTTGATTTACCACAAAATATTCCATCGCCTACTGCGTTAATCCTTGGACATGAAATAAATGGTATAGATGAAAAAGTACTAGAGATGATAGATATGGCAATAGAAATACCACAATGGGGAACAAAGCATTCTCTAAATGTCTCTGTAGCTGCTGCTATAGTAATGTGGGAGCTTGTGAAAAGAAATATTAATATTTCTTAATAATTTTTCTTAGTTTATACACTCTTTACACTTGAAAATTATTATTTCGTTTTTATCAATCCTTTTATGGTTTCATTATTAATATATCGCTTTACGTTTGTAGCAGCTTGTTTAGCTCCATCTATTAAACTATTTGGTACTACTGATGAATTGTGAGGAGAACCTATAATATTGGGTAATTCAAAAAATGGATAATGTATTTCAAATTTTCCATATTTGAAAGGCTCTATCCACCATGCGTCTATGCCAGCACTGAATTCTGGATGGGTACGTAAATGCTCATATAGATCCTTTTCGATTATAATATCTCCTCTAGCTACATTTATTAATATAGCATCAGTTTTCATAAGTTCTAGTTCTCTTTTCCCTATTAGCCCTTGTGTTTCTTTATTCAATGGTATAGAGATTAGTAAAATATCTGAATTTTTTAAAACAAAATCTAAATCGTTTAGCGTCCCAATAAATTTAACGTCATCATCAGTTTTCCCACTTGTATTTATAGCATATACATTTACATCAAATGGTTGCATGAGTTTTGCAGTTTCTTTACCAATAGATCCATAGCCTATTATACCTAGATTAGAACCATGCACATAATGTGTCATGCTTTTTAGTTGGTCAAAAATGCCTTGAGTCAGTAAATTATGATATTTGGTTAATTTTTTAGCAAGTGCTAATATCATTGCTAATGCATGCTCTGCCATTGGCTTAGCATATGCTCCTTGATTAGATGCGATAATTGTTTGTTGTGAAAAATTTTCAAAGTTTAG
>LUZL01000256.1 GCA_001603615.1 Bacteroidales bacterium Bact_20
AAAATGTCTAAATCGCTAGGTAACAGCCCCGATCCAATAGATCTGATAGATAAATATGGCGCTGATGGAGTGCGTATGGGAATGCTCTTTGCTAGCCCTCTAGGTAATGATCTACTCTTTGATGAATCTCTCTGTGAACAAGGAAGAAATTTCTCAAATAAAATTTGGAATGCTCTTAGACTTGTAAAAATGTGGCAAATAGATGATGCTAAAGCACCTACTACTACTAATATCCAAAGCATTGAATGGTTTTCTGAACAATTAAAAGCTTCTATTTTAGAAATAAATAATTATTTCGATGAATATCGTATTTCTGATGCACTCAAAACTGTCTACAAAACTATTTGGGATTATTTCTGCTCATGGTATCTAGAACTTATAAAACCACCCTTTGGCCAGGCAATAGATTCTTTCACTTATTTTAAAACTATAGATTTTTTCAAAACTCTAATGCAATTGCTACATCCTTTTATGCCTTTTATAACAGAAGAAATTTGGCATCTATTAGATAACAATGAGAATGATAATGATACTATTATGTTTACTAAGTGGCCAGTAGCTGATAACTTTGATGCTAATATTATTGATGAAATTAATTTTATTTTTGAATTAATCTCTACTATTAGATCATTAAAATCACAATATAACTTATCAAATAATGATTTAGAAATTTACTATAATAATTCTGAGTTTACAGCTCTAATAGAAAAATATAGTGACTTAATAAAAAAAATGACCCAAATACAGTCTATAACCAATAAAGTACCACAAATGAATACTGCTGAAACATTAGTGAGAACATTGACTATTTCTATACCTATACCAGAAGCTAACTTAGAAGAAGAGAAAGATAAAATATTAAAGGAATTAGAATATTACAGGGGTTTTCTAAATAACGTAAATAAAAAATTGGAAAACGAAAACTTTGTAAATAAAGCTCCTGCCTCTGTAATAGAAAATGAAAAGAAAAAACAACAAGACGCTTTGAAAAAAATAGAAAGTTTAGAAGAACTTTTAAAAAAATATGATATTTAATTATTTATGATATATTTTTTATATCATATAAATAAACACCAAAATTGATTTGTAAATATCACACTTGCAAATACTTTCAACTTAATTTTTACTAATGATACCTTATTACAATATTGTGCTGAGAGGATGAGAATTACACCAAAAGGTAATGTAGGGATAGGTACAGAAAATCCCCAAGCACTCCTCACTGTAGCTAGAAATTTTAATACTTCCCCTATCGTTTTAACTTCTAGCACTACAATTAACCTAAATTGTTCTCAATCAAATGTTTTTATTTTAACTGCAGAGCATAATGCCACTATTAGTGCAACAAATTTCGTTGCTGGACAATATGTTTATTTAATCATTAAAACATCTGGAACAACGAGTAAAACCTTGACCTTCTCTACAGGTATCAAAACTAATTCTACTACTCTTAATACAGGTACTATTTCTGATAAATATTACATTTTACATTTCGTATCTGATGGTAATTATTTATTAGAACTTAGTAGAACAAATGCATTATAATAAAATTTCATTACATGTACTAAAAAAATTTTTTTATATAAATTTGTATTATAAAATAAATATTAATCAATATGAAAAGAGTTATTTTATTGTTTACATTAATTTTATGTAATATTTTAATTTTTTCACAAAATAATGAAGTGATATATGATGAGGAGACTGACCTACATCATATACAAATAGTAAAAATTGATAATAATAAAGCTATAAAAAATCAGCTCATAGAGATAAAAACACCAATAGTTTTTACATCATTTGCTATAGGTTGGAAAATAGACCAAGAGATTTCTCCTGCAGAAATTATAATAAACTATAGAGTTCATAAACCACAAAAAGGTTGGACAGCTTGGAAAACTGATGAAGCATATATCTCACCTAATGAGACTCGCTGGCAAATGTATCAGACTGATCTATTATTTGGTTTAGACGAGGGAGTGCATGATAGCATTCAATTTTATTTTGAAATCCCTGAGAATGTCATTTGTAATGGTGTTTATTTGATTTTGCAAGATTTATCACCACAGTTAAAATCAAATATTGATAAATCACAAAGTAAAGATGTTATCTTATTACCTGATAAAACAACATGTCCTGAATTCCCTACAATAATACCTCGTTCATCGTGGTGTGGATCATATATTGCATGTCAAAATCCTACATACACACCTACATATATTTCTGCTACACATACAGTCATACATCATGGAGCATCACCTGATTCATATACAGATGGAGCTGCAGTGGTGCGTAGCTATTGGAACTATCATGTGAATACTAATGGATGGTCAGATATCGGTTATAATTATTTATTTGATAAATTCGGAAATTTTTATCAAGGCAGATATAATCCTAATTTACCAAACTCAGATGTCAAAGGAGCACATGCAGGTAGTGCAAATTCTTATTCTATTGGGCTAAATTATTTAGGTAATTCAGATGCTCCTGGTACTGCACCTACTACAGCACAAAATAACAAATGTTGCCA
>LUZL01000257.1 GCA_001603615.1 Bacteroidales bacterium Bact_20
ATTCGTATTGAATAATCATCTAATTCAATATTTGTAGCTAAAATATGAAAAACATCATTTTGTCCATCATCATTTGGAGTGATGACGTTAGGTAGATATAAAGTAGAGAAATCTTTGATTTCTATGATATCAATAGCAGTATCTATACAGTTTTGATCATCAGATACTATCAGCATAACAGTATATGTACCAATAGCAGCATAAGTATGATTAGGAGAATACTCATTGGATGTATTGCCATCACCAAAATCCCAGAAAAAGATTGTACCACCAGATGAATTATTTATAAAACTTACAATAGGATTATCAATTGTAATATTAGTTGGTATATAATGAAAATTAGCAAAGACAGTACTATGATGATCAACAGTTATGCTTGCTGTTTCTACACAACCATTTGCATCTGACACTGTAACTCTATAAATGCCACTAGATAAATTATTTATTAATGAATCAGATGAGCCAGTGGACCAACTATAGCTAAAAGGTGGGTTACCACCAGCAATCTCAAGTATTATATTACCATTATTTTGACCGCAAATTTCAGGACTAGCAGTGTAGGATATATCAAAACCATGATTTACATATATAGTTATAGAGCCTACGCCAGGACATCCGAAATTATTAACTCCCGTAACAGAATATGTAGTAGTAGTCATTGGAGACACACTAATATTGCTACCACTTTGTCCATTGCTCCATAGGTATGAATTAGCTCCATTTACCATCAAAGTTGTACTTTGTCCTTTACATATTGTATCATCAAGAGCAGAAATATCTATTATTTGACTAATGACAGTAATAGTATCATGTATAGTATCTGTCTGACAAGGCGTTTCTAAAATAGCATTAATAATATATTTACCTGGATCATTAAACACTATCGCTGTTGTTTGATCATTAGAAGAAGCATAAAGATTAGTCGGATTATTTAAATTAAAAAAATTCCACTCTATACTAATATAATCATTATCTGACAATGAAAAAATGGCAGTATCATTGATACAAACGGAGTCATTAAAGATAATGTAGTTGGGAGGGAGCATATAAGAGCTGGGGAAATTAGGCAACCCTAATTGACATTTTTTACTAGCTAAATCCTGGGCCATATCTACGAAATTACAAGCAATGCCTTGTAGATTTGGATTATTAATGACAGCTAGTTTTGATTGATTTTCAAGTGCTACATATATTTTGCCATTAGATGCTAATTGAAGTGCACAAACTTTATAATGATAAGTATTAGAAGTAGTACCAATGATAGTTCTAGAATTTTGAAAATCGATATTATTGCTAACTAATAAATTGTATTGATAGACATCTGGAGAATTTAGAGCTGTAAAGTATAAAAACTGATTATTAGGTGAGAATTCAATACCATAATATGTATTATTCGTTGTATTTGGTATTATAGGGGTATCAGTAAATTTTAATGATAAATATCCACTATTATTGTCGAAATCATAAACATGAATTCCCAATCCACTTGTAGATGCATATTGTGCAATAGCTAACATAGAAAAATCACTAGATGATTTCATATATCCTCCACCCTTAGTTATAGTCGGTCCAGTATTACTAATTATTGGAGTTGTATTTAAACCTGATGATGTTAATAAATATGAGTAAAAGCTATTATTATCTACAGGCTTACATATTATCCAATAATCACATCTATTTGCATGACGAACAGCACAAATTTTTTCAGTTGTTGCTGTCCCTATAAGATGTACATTTTTATTTATAATACCTCCTAATCCATTATCTAATGACATATCTACTATAGAATAACATATACCATATGTACTAGATTCTACTGCATCTACAGTAAATATGTAATAAATATTATATCTTTTCAATGAAGGATTATATGTTCCTGGCTTTGGTACTATTATTGCTGACTGAGTAGAAGAAAAATTACCATATAGATCAGTTCCATTATACATCACAGTATGTGTTTTATTATAAACTTTTTGTCCATCAGTATAAAATAATATATTCCCATTTTTATCTGATACAGCAGCACACCCCTCCCAAGTATTTAATTGCCCATTTGTTAAAGCTGTAGGTGGATCTGTATTGAAATTTAATCCAGCATTCGTACCAAAATACCAATTATTACCTTCTTTTTGTGAAAATAATGCTTCTTGTTTTATTAAAATTAAAAAAAAAATTATTATATATTTCGCTTTATACATATTTAAATTATATTACACAAAATTATATAAAAAATTCATACTATATATGCAATAATTTTATTATGTTTGCAGAAAAAAATATGTATAAAGATTTTCAAAATTATCTTCAAAAAGAATTAGACGCTATATATGAAGCAGGTTTGGCTAAATCAGAGCGTATAATTGTTTCTCCACAAGGTGCCGTAATTAAACTTAATAATGGCAAAGAATTATTAAATTTCTGTGCCAATAATTACTTAGGATTGTCTAATCATCCACGTCTTAAACAAGCTGCTGCTAAGGCTTTAGAAACTCATGGCTATGGTATGTCTAGTGTTAGATTTATCTGTGGTACTACTGATTTACATAAGGAATTGGAGAAAAAAATTGCAGAATTCTTCGGGACAGAAGATACAATACTATATGCTGCATGCTTTGATGCTAATGGTGGATTGTTTGAGCCATTATTAACGGAAGAAGATGCTATCATTAGTGATGCTCTCAATCATGCATCTATCATTGATGGAGTTAGATTATGTAAGGCTCAACGTTTCATATATGCTAATGGTGATATGAATGAGTTGGAAGAACAATTGAAAAAAACTCAAAATTTACGTTTTAGAGTTATAGCTACTGATGGAGTATTTAGTATGGATGGCAATGTAGCTCCTGTAAATAAAATTGTAGAACTTGCTAACAAATACAATGCTATGGTTATGGTAGATGAAAGTCATTCAGCTGGTGTAGTAGGTGAAACTGGTAGAGGTGTTACTGAGCTATATAATACTAGAGGACAAGTAGAAATGATTACAGGTACTTTAGGAAAAGCTTTTGGCGGTGCTATTGGTGGTTTCACTACTGGTAAAAAAGAAATTATAGAAATGCTGCGTCAACGTAGTCGTCCTTATTTATTTAGTAATTCTTTGCCTCCAATGGTCGTAGCTGCCGGTATAGAAATGTTTAATATGATGAGTGAGACTAACGTCCTTCAAGATAAATTACATAATAATGTAAAATATTTTATGGATCAAATTCAAAAAGTTGGTTTTGATGTTAAACCAACTCAAAGTGCTATAGTAGCTGTAATGCTTTATGACGCTAAAGTTGCTTCAGAAATGGCTAAAAAATTAAGCGACGAAGGTATCTACGTTACTGGTTTCTCTTATCCAGTTGTTCCTAAGGGACAAGCACGCATTAGAGTACAACTATCTGCTGCTCATGAGTATGAACATATTGATAAATGTGTTAAAGCTTTCGAAAAAGTTGGTAAAGAAATGGGTGTGTTAAAATAAAATTTGCAAAATATCTTAAAATAAAAAGGACGATGAAATCATCGTCCTTTTTTTATTTTTTAGTTATTTTTTTTTGATTACATCCTGTTTTAATCTTACTTTATATAAAGAAAAAAATTTTGTTTAAATTTGTTTTATTAAATATTATAATTTTGTTTTATGAAAAAGTTAATTCTTATCACAACCATTTCGCTTATACTTTTTAGTTGTATTAGCGTAGTAGAGGTTCAAGAAACTAAAAACAAACCATCACCACCACCACATGCCCCTGCTCATGGTGTCAGAGCTAAATATCAATATCGCTATTATCCATCTTTAGGAATTTATTATGATATTAATAGAGGCATCTATTTCTATATAGAGTCTGGTGTATGGAAATCTTCTCAGAATCCTCCTATTAATTTCAAGGTAGGTGTGCAGGATTTTATTGTTATAGATTTAGACACTGACAAACCATACAAATATTATAATCAACATAAAAAACAATATCCACCTCAATCTAATAGCCAACATAATAATCCTAAAAAACCTAAAAAATAATTTTTTATTATAATGAGTAAATTGCTAATTATCAGCGGTCCCTCTGGAGTAGGTAAAAGTCCTTTATGGTTGTCTTTTAATAAATTCTATCCAGAGATATCTAAAAATTATAAAAAATTAATTTTATATAATAGTCGTCTCCCAAGACCAAAAGAGAAAGATGGTGATGATTATTATTTTAGAACTAGAGATTATCTAAATGCATTAAGAAACAATAAAAACTATTTAGTATTTGATGTACGTGATGATATTCAGGCTATAGACATTGATGAATTACAGAATAATTTACAAACAAATAATATTTTATTTGAAGGTAATCCATTTGTGGGTTATGAGCTATTAAAAAGTG
>LUZL01000258.1 GCA_001603615.1 Bacteroidales bacterium Bact_20
CCATGAGACAAATTTGTAAAAAACGTTGTATCATGTAAACAAGCGGTAGTATTAGAGAAGTTAACGTATGGCAGAGTATCCACATGTACCTGATGACAAATAGTATTAGAACATCCATAATTGGAAGTAGCTGTTAAGCATACATTATAATTGCCAGCACTAAGAAAAGTATGAGAAGGATTCTGAGCAGTACTAGTATATCCATCACCGAAATTCCAATACCATGAAGTTATATTTCCTAAATTTGTCCAAGATAGATCGGTGAAATGAGTAGGATTAGTATAGCAAACAGTATCGGCACTAAATTCTGCGTATGTAGCTCCAATATTAATAGTAGTACTAAAAGTAGTGGTTCCACAACCATTAGTAGAATTATTAGTAGCCGTCAAAGTGATGACATAATGACCTGTATCAGAATAAGTATGATTAATAGTTTGTTGTGGATTTACATTCCAATTAACAACAGAGGGACCATATGTAGTTCCATCGCCAAAATCCCAAAAATATGTTGTAAAAGGACTTGTAGCGCAACTATTAGGAGTAGTTGTATTAGTTATTGTTATTGTTTGACCTACACAAGCATTAGTGGTATTGACAGTAAAACTAGCTTGTGGTGGTTGATATACTCTGATAGGAGACCATGATGCAGTTGAGAAGTCACATGTATTATTAGCTGTAATGCTAATAGAATAATTGTGCATTACACCATTGTTACAGCCACTAGTATGATAAACATGACATATAGTATCACCAATAGAGGATGAGGGTAAAATTTCACTAGTTCCATCATCCCAATTTATCTGCATGATAGTAGTAGGAGAGATATTTTGACTCATATTAGTGACGCATACTTCTAGAGGAGCACAACCTATATTAGTACCAGTAGGAGGGCCAATAATGCTTGCCACTGGATTACTTTCTACAGCAGCAGTATCATGAAAAATAGCTGTACATCCATTGATTCCAGTAGCTGTATAAGTTACAATATAATATCCAATGGAATTATAAATATGTTGAATGGGATGTGAATTATCAAAAGGCAAAGAGATATTTTCAATAGGTGTACCATCACCCCAATCTACAGTATAAGAAGAAATACAAGAAATATCAGGAGAATAATTATAAACAATAGCAGTATCAGAAATATTACTTGTATCTGTATGACAAAATGTAAAACCATTATTTTCTATAAATAAAACATCAGGTTCTCGTAATATTGTAACACTGTGAGAAATGCTATTTGTACAACCATTAATGTCAGTTATTGTAAGATTAACAGGGAAATTATGTGATCCACAACCTTTTGAATAAAAAATATGCGATGTATTTGCTGTAGTAGAGGTATTACCATCTCCGAAATTCCATAAGTATGTTAGCCCACTGCCTGAACTAGTATTATTAAAGTTAATTGTAGAGCCTGAACATGCATTATTTGGACTAAAATTAAATGAAGCTGTAGGTAATGGATGCACATTTACTTGTTGAATTATAGTATCAGTACAACCATAATTGGTAGTAATTATTAAAGTAACATTATAAATACCTGAATTAGTATAAAGATAAGAAACATTTTGTCCACTTGCAGTGCCTATGCCATCACCGAAATCCCATTGCCAATTATTTATTGTCCCACTCGTAGTAGTGGATGTAGAAGTAAAATTTGTTGGCGTACCAAAACATGATGTTCCTACTGTAAAATTAGCTTCTGGTAAGGAATGCACATTAATATTTTGAGAGGTAGTATCTGTACATCCATTACTATCAGTAATTATCAATTGAATAGTTTGTGTGATGAACCCAGAACCATTGTAAACATAGCTATGTGTAGGATTAGCTAATGTAGATGTAGTACCATCACCGAAATCCCAATGATAACTAAGTCCTATGCCTGTACTTGTATTATTAAATGAAACAATAGATCCTGAACAAATATTTGTTTGAGTAAGAGTAAATGAAGCATTAGGTAAGTTATTAACAAATACAGCCTGTGTAACTGTATCATTACAACCAGAAGAATCAGTAACAATTAATGTAACATTATATGTATTCCCTGGTATAAAATTATGAATTGGATTTTGTAAACTACTATTATTACCATCACCAAAGTCCCAATGCCAATAGGTTATTAGTCCCGGATTTATAAAATAGGATTGATCAATAAACTGTACTTGACCACTATTACATATTCTATTATAATCAAAATCTGCGATTACAGGGCATTGAGTATATAATAAATTTAATTTTATTGTAAAAAATAAAATTAAAAAAAAATACTTTATTTTATTCATGGACTATTATTTTTTTTTTCTAATTATGCACAAATTTATGTATTTTATTTAAAAATGATAAGAAATTTGAAATTATTATTAGTTTACATTTGGTTTACAATTATAAAAATAAAATGAATATATTGATTTTAACTCTTAAATTAACTATATTTTCAATGTATTTTTTTGATAATTATTTTGGTAATATCTATCAATATTAATAATAATAATGCAAAAACAGAAATTTTGCCAATATAATCACCATACCTTGTGTAAATAGTTTTATTGTCCCATAGTGATAAAGTCGCTAAAAACGCAGTTTGTTCCCAGTATTTAGTAGAATATAAAACCTCACCACGTCTATTTATTACTCCACTTATACCAGTATTAGCTGCTCTAGCTATATCTCTACG
>LUZL01000259.1 GCA_001603615.1 Bacteroidales bacterium Bact_20
GGAGACAAGAATATTCATATTCAAAGATATAAAGGTCTAGGAGAGATGAATGCAGAGCAATTGTGGGAAACCACAATGAATCCAGAAACACGATTCCTCAATAGAGTTACTATAGAAAACGCAGCTGAGGCTGATAGAATATTTTCTATGCTAATGGGCGAAGATGTTCCACCACGAAGACAATTCATAGAAGAGAATGCTAATTTAGCTCAAATAGATGCATAAAGTGAAGTAAGGGATAGTTTTAAAAACGATTCTTAAAAAGATGAATAAATAACTAATTTATTGTTATACTTAAAAATTGTTATTTATATCTTTGTTTCACTAGTCCTCTATACTTGTCCCACGCCCACCTATCATGCGATGACAAGTTTAGTAATCTGCCAATGTCTGGTTCTACCAAATCTTTCAAGTACTTATTAGTTATCACGAACCACATCAAATAGCTTTGCAAATACTTAGTAGCTACTCCATGAAATCTACACAACCACACCTTGAAATCTTTTATCTTTTCCTCCACTATCTTTACACTGTAAATGCCACGTTTCACTTGTCTCTTGTTTACTATCACCTTCTTACTTTTTAAACTCTTAACGCCTTTTTTAAACTCTTTCTTAGGCTTTACACATACTAGATTCTTCTCTGATATTCTATTTTTTAGCTCATCTTTTAGTTGCTCATTTTTTACTTTCTTTTCACCAACCTGTTTAAAAAGCAAATTACCTTCTCTGTCTGCAACTACTAATACAGCAACTTTGAAGTGTTTCTTCTTACGAGCTCTCTCATATTCTTCTAGACTTTTGAATTTCCTACCTTTTTCTGAGTAATTCATTAGCAACTCATCAGCTTCCACTATACCTGAGAATCCTATTCCACCTTCAAAAAATCTCAATGCTGCTAATATTTTATGTCGCCATTGGAAGCTAGTTTTCAGACATATACCAACCTCACTTGCACAAGCTCGCAGACTTTTACCATCTAGCATGCATCTCATATAGTCTAGCATCAATGGATATTTTCTCATTCGGTAGACAAAGGTACGAGCAGTTTCTCGGAATTGATAACCACAAGTCTTACATTTGTACACTTGCCTACCATTTTGTTTACCAGCTTTGATGACGTCTTCACTTTTACAGTTAGGACAGATGGCTGCAGTAGATTGTATTTTTACTTTTTGGTAGTCTACAGCATTAGCATTACTATCAACTAGATATTGATAAAGCTGATCTAGGAAGTCTCGCTTGTGATCCTTGGGCAGAGCTAAGTATTCATCGGTATTTTGGAATAAATCTTTCATAATTAAAATTTTGGAACAAAAATAATAAATTTATTTTAATAATAAAATATTTAAAATATAACATTAAAATGTTATTTATTATTTCCTTACACTACCTTCCTTACCTTTTATTAAATTCGCTTACATCTTCCTACTCCCCTATCTCTACCTTATAATCCTTTAGCCTTCCTATTTTAGCAGCACTATTTACTTTTGCATTTCCTATGTTTTTAAAAGTACAATCACAAATTTTACCTTTATATTCAAAATTTGTAATACAATTCTTGTAATTAGAGCCATAATCTCTTATCAATTCATTCAAAAAATTCATAGTTTCATATGCGTAGAAAGCATATATAGATGGAAATGTATTATATGTTTTTATAAATTCATTTATAAATGAAATGATTTCTGTGTTATTTTTATCAAGGTAACAGTTATTAAACATTATGTATGGAGATATTTTATTTAAAAAATAAAAATCTAAATTGTCAAAATAAAGCCATGATGAAGGACAAAAAAAACTTAAATATTCTAAATCATTAATCGTTGTCCCTAAATGTCTAACTATATTCCCAGCTGTTGGCTCATTAATCGTTAATGCTACTATTACGGTTGGGGTTGTTAGTTTACTTGGTAGTGAAGAAATAGTCGTAGAAAAATTTACATTATCAAATCCATATTTATTTAATAAAATATTTTTTAAATATCTTGCATTGTATTTTTCGGTAGAATCAGAAGTATGATAAATATATATTGGAGTATCTTTTTTCATATTATTAGATAAATATTCAGCTATAGTTTCTAATTGTTCAGTAATATTTGATAGGAATTGAACTTCTGGTAATAAGGTATCCACATTTAATTTTTGAATGTAATGTATCCAAAGATGTTTCTCTGAAATTAATGGTAAAGTAAGATATAAAAATTCTTCATCCAATGGACCCAATACTATGTCTACATCTTGCCAATTAACTTTTGATACATCTTTATCAAATTCTTTTTTATTTTTATTTTGTGGTATAGGTATTATTTTAAATGAGGTAACGTAATCATTCTCCATATTTTCTAGTAATAACAATGCTTCATAAAATTGTATATAGTTATATCCATCTAAATAATTGACAGCAATATTAGATTTAGATGATAACATGTCTGGTCTAAGCTCATCTAAAGCAGGTATAAATGCAGCAATTGTAATCTCTGAAGGAATTCTTCCCTTTTTACATTTATTATCAGATGATAAGGTTTCTTTATGTTGTTTAATAATTAATTGTTGTCCAGATTTTACAAAATATGATGGTAGATTATTCCATTTAACGATACTATCTGTTGATGTATTAAACTGTTTAGCAATAAAATATAAAGTTTCTCCTTCTTTAACCTCATACGTTATAGTTATTGTAGATTTATCTATTTCTACCTTTTGTTTGTTTATAATAGATAAGTCATCAGCTTTTCTTTCTTTAATTCCCACTATGATAGAATCATTAATTCTCAAAATACCAGAAGCAAGGATTTCTCTATTCCAATAGCGTAAATCTTCTATATCTACATTATATTGTTTACTAATGCTATATAATGTTTCTTTAGGTTTCACAACATGATATATGGTATCATATAAAATTTTGCTTTTATTAATATCTGATTTAGGAAATGGTATTTTTAACTTTTCACCTATTTTTATTTTATCTTTTGCCCACTCATTATATTTATAAATATCTTCTACATCTACTTTATAAGTTTTAGCAATAGAATATATCGTTTGTCCTTTCTCTATAGTATGTAAATAAAATTTAGTTCCATTTTCTTCTATTATTTCATTGCTAATAGAAATTTGCTGGGCATTTAAAACTACAATATTTAATAAAAATACAATTAAAAGACAAATATTTTGGACTATTCTTTTCATAATTATTAATATATAAATTAAATTTTTACAAATTTAATGAATTTATGCTAAATAATGTAAGATAAAAAAAGAGAAGGGTTCAATGTTTTTGAACCCTTCTTTAAAAATTTAAATTTTATAAAATAAACTAAGAAAAATCGTCAGAACTCATTAATATATCCCAAGCGAAAGCTTTAATACCCACTTCTTCATTTATTTTATCAAGTTTATTTATAGCAGACATTATATTATCTAATTGATTATCAGGAACTACAGTTAATATTGCTGAGTTTAGTTCTGGCCATGTATGAGTACCAAATCTAGGATTCCCAATTTGACCTTTCCCTTTAACTGTATCTAACATAGTGTAAGCATTAATTCCTAAACGCTCTAATAGATATTTTATTTGTTCAGCCACAGACTGATTATAAATTAAAAGTACTGCTTTCATGATTTATCATTTTTGTTATTAAATACTATTTTATTTATGTACCCAAATTGTTTTCTCACACGCATTAATTCTTTTCTTCTGCTACCAGAGCGAATGAACGTATAGTATGCAGTGGGTACAACTATCAGAGAAAGTAAAGTAGAGAAAAGCAATCCACCTATAACTGCTATGCCAATAGGTGCCCAGAGTTCACTACCATCACCTCTACTTAGAGCCATAGGTAGCATACCAAGAAGAGTCGTGGAAGCAGTCATAAGGATAGGTCTTAGACGAGATCTACCAGCTTGTACTACTGCATCATGTAATCGCAAGCCTCTATCACGTAATAAATTAGTAAAGTCTACAAGAATAATACTATTCTTAACAGCTATACCTATGAGCATAACTCCTCCCAGCATAGCATTCACACTCAATGTATTCCCAGTAATTAATAAAGCTAAAATTACACCAGACAGTGCAAAAGGAATAGATAAAATAATTAGTAAGGGCATAGTAAGGGATTCGAATTGTGCAGCCATTGTTATATAAACAAGTAATATAGAAACAAGTAATAATAATATAAGATCTCTGAATGATTCCATTTGATCTTCGTACCTACCACCTATTTTTAAGGTTGTCCCTTCTGGCAAATCTATATTGCGTGTGATTTGCTGAATACTAGTACCTAGCTCTCCTAGTGAAATATTCTCAGGTTTTGCAGACACATTAATAACTCTTTGTTTATTTTCATGTTCTATTTCTGGGGGTGTTGATTCTTCTACTATCATTGCAATTTCTGACAAACTAACCTTTGCCCCTGTAGGAGTAGAAATCATTAGATTTTTAAATAATTCAATGTCATTTCTTGCTCTATCATTTAACCTAACTATAATATCGTATTCACTACCCTCTTCACGGTATTTAGAAGCTGTATAGCCTGTAATATAATTCCTTAGAGTAGTACTTACAATAGCTGAATTTAGTCCCAGTTTAGCCATTTTTTCTCTATCAAAATAGATTTTGAAAGTAGGTTGATCATTTTTCCTATTTATTATTACATCTCTAGCTCCTGGAATTTTGCTAATTTCATCACTTAAAATATTAGCTACTTTCATACTACTGTCTAGATTTTGTCCGTAAATTTGTACTTCTACATTGCTACTCATAGCAGCAGCACCACCCGCATTTATATCATATTTTATAACTTCAGGCATAGTATCTAAAACGTTACGAAAGTCTTCTGCAATTTCAAAAACTGATCTATCGCGATCCTTTCTGTCTTTTAGTCTTAGTGTCATAACGACTTCATTACTTCCTTGTGAACTAGTTAAGCTAGACATAGAAGCATTTTCAGCATTTCCTGCAGAAAAGGACATTATATATTTTTCTGGATATCTCTCGTTAACGATTTTTTCAAGTTTAGAAATAAATTGTTGAGTTTTTTCGAGTTTCAATCCTGTTTGTAAATAAATATTACCATTAATAGTTCCCTGATCTGGTTGTGGTAAAAATTCAGTACCCAGCATAGGGATTAAAGACATAGTACCTAGAAATATTAGAAAAGTTATTATCAATGTATATGTTTTATATTTTAAGACAAAAATTAGAAATTTTTGATAAGTATTATCTAACCATTCTAAAGCCTTTCCCATAGTAGATGACCATAGTTTATATCCAGCATCATTTTTCTTTTTTTCATCTTCTGTCCCGTAAATATTTCTTCCTTTTAAAATATGAGCACTCATCATAGGAGTAATAGAAATAGCTCCTAACGTAGAAACTACCATAGTTATAGAAACTATCCAACCTAAACTTCTAAAAATGGTACCAGTCAGTCCAGAGAGCATTGTCAAAGGTAAAAATACCACTAAAATTACAACTGTGGTAGCAATTACTGCGGTCCATACTTCATTAGTACCTGCTATTGATGCATCCCTTGGTGTACTACCCCTCTCTATATGTTTAGTGATATTTTCTAAAACTACTATAGCATCGTCAACGACCATTCCGATAGCTATGGTCATAGCTGATAAAGAAATAACATTTAATGTGTCATTCGCTAAAAATAAATATATAAAACCAGATATTAATGCTATCGGTATAGTAACGATTATCACTATAGATGATCTTAATCTCCCAAAAAACAGCATTACGATCAAGGAAACAAATATAAAAGCATAAAAAATAGTACTTGCCAAATTATTAACAGAATTAATAATATTCTCTGATGAATCATATATTGGATACATTTTAACATCAGAAGGCATTGTAGCTATTAAATTATCTAATTCTTTTTTTACTTTATTAGATACTTGAACAGTATTAGCATTAGACTGCTTCATTATCATCAATCTAGCACCTTTTTTCCCATTAACGCTTTCATAAACAGATTCATCTTTTAAACTATCTCTAATATTAGCTATATCAGAAAATTTAACAGACCTTCCGTTTTGAAAACCAATAACTATATCTTTAATTTGATCGCTAGAAGTGAATTCGCCCTCTGCAGTTACATTGTACTCCATATCAGAAGTTTTAATAGTACCTACAGGGAGATTAATATTTTCTGCTTGAAGGATTCTAGACAATTGATCTAATGTGATACCATATGCATCTAATTTTTTGGGATCTATTTCAGCATAGACAACTCTTTGGGGAGCACCACCTATCATTACAGAAGCTACTCCGTCTATGCGATTTAAATTATTTACAACATTATCTTCTAGTAATTTTCTTAGTCCAGGATAGTTTTGCTCTGCTTCTACACCATAGATCATAATAGGCATCTGAGAAGTAGAGAATTTAAAAACAGATGGTCTATCTACCTCGTCTGGCAATACGTTCATTGCCATATCTATAAAATTTCTAACATCATTAGCAGCTTCATTTAAGTCTGTTCCATATTGTAACATAACTGTGATGATAGATATATTATCTCTAGATTGAGACGTTATTCTATCTAAATCATTTATGCCACTAAGCCTATCTTCTAATGGTTTAGTTATTTTCTCTTCTACACTTTCAGCATTAGCTCCTGGATATACTGTTACTACACTGATAGCTGGTAAATCTATCTCAGGAAAGAAATCTATAGCTAAATTAATTATAGAATATATACCAAAGACAATGATAGCTAAAAACACCATTGTGGTAGTTACAGGCTTTGATACCGCAGTTTCGTATATTTTCATATTCGATATTTTTTTTTAAAAAAAATTATTTTTTATTAACTACATTGACTTTTGCACCATCATATAATTTATCTTGACCTACTACGACTATATTATCACCTTCATTGATATTTGATGAAAGGATTTCAGTGTAGTTATCTATTATTCTGCCTCGCTCTACAAAAATTTGTTTAGCAATATCATTTTCTATTTTGAAAAGGTAGAAATTGTTAGTACCTTGTAATTTCAATACAGCAATAGAAGGAGCAGCAAGAGCTTCAATGGTTCCCATGTCTATCTTTACTCTTGCAAACATACCTGGACGTAAAACTTCTCCTGGATTATCTATTTTAATTTCTACTCTATAGGATCTACTAATCGGATCTATAGTAGGAAAGACCTTAGACACTTTACCTTTAAATATTTTATCACCTAACGCATCTACTTGGATTTCTGCAGGTGTATTTACTTTTACTGTATTATAATATCTTTCGGGGATATCTACATATGCTTTTAAAACATTTAATTGTTGCAAAGTAATAATAGCAGCTTTACCCGTTCTAGAAGTTGGAGTACCAGAAAAAAGCTCTCCTTCTTCAAAATATTTATCAGTTACTACTCCATTAAAAGGTGCTTTCAAAAAAACATTTTTTTCTAAAAATTCTACATTATTTTTA
>LUZL01000260.1 GCA_001603615.1 Bacteroidales bacterium Bact_20
AAAAATTGCAATATCAACAAAAAGATAAAGAGCTGCGAGATAAGCTGAGCAATGCATTGAAGCAAATAGGCTACAATACAGAATCATCAGAAAAAATAGCAAAATTTGATATTTATGATCCCAATGCATCTGCCGACTGGTTTGACCCCGAGTGGATGTTTGGAGTAGATGACGGCTTTGATGTGGTGATAGGCAATCCACCATATGGAAATTTGCTTAAATATGACGAAAAAAATCTTATGAGAAGCAAATATAAATATTCAACATTATCCGATATTTCAAGTCCTTTTGTAGAAAAAGGTTTTAATTTACTGAAAAAGCAAGGTGTTTTAGTATTTATAATAACTTATTCTATAACCTTTAATAAAGATTTTTCAAAAACTAGACAATTAATTGCAAACGGCTTTGCTGAAAGTCATATCTATACTTTTGACAGAGATAGATGTAGAATATTTGAGAGTATGACTCAAACAGTGTCAATACTAAAATGCATCAATAAGGATGCTATTGAAAAGAAAGGTATTTTTACAAGTAGAATGTTTAGAGAGTTCCCTGATATAAATAATATAGAGGTAACTAATTGTAATAGATATTTATTGCCAAAAATGTCAAGATATGATCAAAAACATCGTTTACCTAAAATAGGTGAAGCAATAAATAAACAAATATTAGAAAAGTTATTACAATTTAATTATAGCGTTGGAGATATTATTAAAAATTCGGGGCAAATAATTTGGATAAGGACAAGTGGAAATTACTGGTATAATGCTTTTGATAGAAAGCCATATGATAGTTCTGAAATATCGCCACTCTATATAGATAAAGATTATACCGCTTTTATGATTTTGCTTATGAATTCTTCTATATTTTATTTTTGGTTTAGAATTTATGGCGATGGAAGGCATATGAATATTGACATATTAGAAGGGTTTCCATTGCCAAACAATGATAAAGTACTAACATACAGTAGATTAATAAATAAAATGAAAGAAAGATTTATGAATAAGTTATTTTCTGTTTTTGAAGTGGGGCGAAGAAGATTTATTACGAGCAATGTAAAATCTGAAATAGACTTATTGGATTTAATTTTAGGAAAGTATTTATATAATCTTAGTTATGAAGAAATTTTACATATTTTAAATTATGATTCCGAAATTCGTGGTGGAAACAAATTAGAAAAACCATTCATTGACATTATTGAGAAAATACTTTTTGCTAAAAAAACAAACCCAGTGTCAGACATCACAGCACTGGAGCACGAGATAGACGAGCTTGTTTACAGATTGTATGATCTGACAGAGGATGAGATAAAAATTGTAGAAGGAAATAGCTAAACATTTAAAAAATCATTCTCATATTCATTAAGTAATTTTTCAATTTCAATAGGTGAAAAATTAGGCTCAAATGGTGGAGGTATAGATATATTTAATTCAATATCTTTAGCTTTTAAATTAGAGATATTAGGAGAAATAAGAATGAATATCAAAAACAATAAAAATATTATATATATTGTCCAATTAACTTGAATATTTGGAAAAATATTATAAAGAAAAGGATGGATTAATATTGCGCTAAAAAACGTACTTATTGTCGTCCAGAATATGATTCTATTAGTTTTTACAGGAGATTTAATCCACCATAATAACCAATAAGGTTTTATTCTATAATTTCTTATATAATTTAATAATTCACAAGTTAAATTTTTGATATGTTTATTTGGGTTTTGTTTTAAACATTGCTCTAAACTTTCTTTTGCAGATATTATATTATTATTTTTAAGATAAAAACTTCCTAAAAAATACAAAATATAAGGCATTATTTTGTCATTTTTCTTTCTTTCACTCATTATATAAGATTTTTCTAATAATCTTATTATTGACTCTATTTCATTTTTATACTCAACTTCATTTTTATCAGATTGGAATTCAATTTTTAAGTATTTTGAATAAGCCAACCGAACTAATAAAGATTCTTCACCTATATTTAATTGTATAGCATTTTTAAATGAATCAATTGCTCCATCATAATCTTTTTCTTCTATTTTTATTTTACCTTTTAAAACTAAGGCATAATAATAATTATCATCTTTTTCCAAATTATTTATTTCGTAATTTTCAAAGATTTTTTCAACTGTATTTAATGCTTGATCAATATTTTCAGTATCAAAATAAATATTTCCTAAAACTACATAAGAGAATATATCATCTATTTCATCTAATTTAATAATATTCAATAAAATTTTTATTGCTTCATCATATTTACCTAAAATATATAATAGAGCTATTTTTTTATAATATATTTTATAATTATTTTTATTTAGTTCTAAAAAATTATTAAAACATTTTAATGCTTCATCATATTTTTTTATGTCTATTAAAATAGCACCTTTAATATACCATGCATCTACTTTTTTTGAATCTATTTTAATAGCTTTATTTAAACAGTTTAATGCTTTTTTATATTTCTTGAGCTTATTATAAGCAATTGCTTTATTACAATATGCGGAATAATAATTTTTATTTAGCTTTATAGCCTTATTAAAACATTCTATAGACTTTTTATATTCTTCGCTTTTATCATATAAATTTCCTTTTGCCAAAAAAGCTTTAGCATATTTGGGGTTTATTGTAATAGCTTCATTAAAAGCATTTAATGCTTCATCTTTTTTATTTAATTTAGATAATACAAGCCCCATATAATACCATGATGTATAGTCATTTGGATTTAATTTAATTGCTTCATTTAAAGCGTTTAATGATCCTTCATAATCACCATTATAATACAGTTTCTTTCCAAAAGTTAAAAAATCATTATTTCCCATTTTATTTTATATTTTTAAAAATAATTCATAACAAAATTAAATATTAATTTTTTATCATTTATCTAAAAAAATTTATTATTTTGTCATCCAAAAAAATAAAAATTAATTATTATGGCATCAACATCAAATGGATTTATTCCTCCACATGGCGGATACCAAAATCTAATGTCATATCAGATGGCAGAGATAGTATATGATGCCACAGTATATTTTTGCAATAAATATATATACTAAAATATAATTAAATTTGTAAAATATGGGAACAGATAAAATTCAAGATATTCCAAATAATAAATTAAACATAATAAATGAAAGTAGAAATATGAACATCCAGTATATTGAAAAATTACTTCAGTTTCAAAAAGACGATTTCCCTGAACTACATCAAGCAGCTGAAAATGATAATATTATTTTGTTTATTGGGGCTGGTATAGCAAAACTATATGGTTGTCCTCTATGGAATGAAATGGCAAACTTTTTAGTAAAAAACCTCAGAAAAAATGGAATGTTAACCTATGCAGAAGAAAAAATTTTGTTGGAAGATGCCATTACAAATCCCCGTAAAGTCATCAGTATTTGCTATAAAAGATGTGTTGATTGTAATAAAACGCAAATATATGAGGATGCTATAAAAGAATCTGTAAAAATTGAAGATGCCAATAAAGATAAAGCAAATGATATTTTCAATAAGATTTTCTCTCTAAATGCTATAACACATTTTACAACAAATATTGACGATGGTTTAAAAAATTATGTAGAAAACTCAAAAAATTTTGGGTATAATATAGATATGTATAATTGTACATCACCTAATGATAAGAAAAGAATTGAGCAAGTTAATAATAATATCTTTAAGGATGGTAATGTAATTTATTTGCATGGTAATTTAGAAAATATTTCTGAATGTATTCTCTCGGTTGACAAATATTTATCATTTTATAATGAAAATAATGCCTTCTTAAATAAATTATTTTCTAAAATTAAAGAAAATGGAAGTATTATAATTTTTATAGGTTACTCTTTAAATGAATGGGATATAATAGAAAAAATATATAAAATAAAAAATGGACCTAAAGAGGTTATTGCTTATCTATTAAGCCCTATTTTTTCAAATGAACTTATAAAATTTAATCTTGAAAAGGACTATTACGAGTCATTTGGAGTAAAAGCAATCCCTTATATTATTGATGAACAAGGTTATGAAAAAATAAATTCAGTTTTTGATAATTTATCAAGAGCGATAGAAAAGAGTGCATATTCAATTTATGAAATATTATCTTTGATTGAAAAAAAAGATGATAAAGAATCAAACAAGTTTGATAAAATTTCAAAAAGGACTGTTTATGAAAATAAATTTTTTAATGAAATTAAAGACATCAAATGGTTTGATGAATTAAAAAATCGAGGCTACTTTAAACCAAATTTAGATACAAAACCAATTGAGTCTGAAAAAGGTTTTTTCTTTATTCCACAGTGGAATGTCCTTCCTTATTTAGAAAACGTTTCTCAACAAGTTATGCATCCTGGAAATGAAAAATATATTGAAGAGTTAATCAATATAATTAGAGATGTTACCGACTATCATGTTAAAAATGATAAAGTTTTAGATAACTACCGAACATGGCATTCATTTCTAAAAATTCTCTGCAATATACCCAATGATAAAATACTGGATGACATTATTGATTTAATTCCAATTTGGCTTGACTCAAAGTTTGATACATATTTACAGGGCGTTGTTATTACAGAAAAACTTTTACCTAAATTTCTTACAGAAACAGAAAAAGATATTAAAAAAGCAGAAAAAATAATTGAATATATAACTGAAATAAAAACAATTCCTTTAGATGTGGAATTAGCAAAATCGGTTGATAAAAAAGAAAAATTGGAATTTGTAATTGATTCTAAATTGTTAGCGAAAGCATTTAAAAATTATATTGATATTATAGAAATTAAATTTTCATTTTATATTATTGAAAATTTAGAAAAAAAAATAAAGATATTGCTTACAAATGAAGTATCTGGTACAGGTTATTCATTTTATGAAATAGAAGAATATTATAAAGATGAACCACTGGTATTGCTTACTTGTATTTTACAAAGAATTTTACTTGTCAAAGCTAAAAGTGATATACCTAAAACTACAAAAATATTGAAAAAATTTCTTAAAGATAAATATTTATATTTCTCCAAAATGGCACTTTATGTTATTGGGCAGAATATGGATATATACAGCGAGTTATTTTGGAAAACAGTAACTACAGATTTAGGTGAATCAATTTTTGCGAATACTTTGTATGTTGGTGTTGAACTAAAAAATGTATTAAATAATCTTAAAAATCTGACTGATGTGCAAAGAAAAATACTTTATGAAAAAATTGAAAATTCTGTAAAAAGACTTGATTTTAAAGAAAATGTTAAAAAATATAATGCATTCCATAAACAAGAAATTTACAAAGCTCTATCTCACGATTCTTTTTTTAAAAATCTTTATGATGAAATGAAAAAAATAACAAATATTGACGTGGAATTACATTCAGCTATAGGTAATGTTCAAATACATGTAGGATCAGGACCTCCTCCATTAACAAAAGAAGAAATCATGGAGATGTCTAATGAAAAACTTATAAATTTTCTTGAAAAATTTATAACTAAAGATTCTTGGAATGGACCAACTGCAGAAGGACTTGCTGAATTATTAGGGGAAATTGCTAAAGAAAATCCCTATAAATTTATTGATAATATTGATTCATTTATTAATACTAGTTATTTATATATTTACCATATCTTGCGAGGTATAAAGGATGCATGGAATGCAAAGAAAGAAATAGATTTGGGTAAATTACTAAATTTTATTGAAAAATATATTAATCGCAATGCATTTTGGGAAAATAAATTTATACTAGATGATGATGGTTTGCATATCAGAATTGCCACTAGTAAATGGATTATAGGTTTAGTTTCTGAAATAATCCAGGATGGAACAAAAAATGATTCATTGGCTTTCCCTGAAAAATATCTTGAACAAGCAGAAAGGATCATTTTTCTGTTATTGAAAAATATAAAATATGAAGAAAATAATGAAATAACAGATTATGTTACATATACTTTGAATTCACATATGGGAAAGACAATATCTGCATTTATATATCTTACCTTAAGAAAGGCTCGTGTTGATGAGAAAAAGGGTATTAAGAGTGATATAAAATGGTCAATTGAATTAAAAGAAAAATATGAAGAAATCCTAGATAAAAAAATTATAGAAGGTTATACATGCCTTGGGCAATACTTGCCTGAATTTTATTATTTGGACAGAGATTGGTCTCATAAAAAAATAAAATTCATAGAAAATGAAATGGGCACAGATTGCTGGGAAGCTTTTATGACTGGATATCTATATCGTAGAGTCTATGATGATATCTATAATTTAATGAGACCCCATTATCAGTATAGCCTAGATTATAGTTTTAAATATAAAATATACAATAAATTAGTCCAACATATCTCTATAAGCTATTTGAGAAATAATGAGTCATTGTATGAAGAAACTAGTTTATTTAAAAAAATGTTGGATTTATTTAATTATGAACAGATTGAACATATAATACATTTCTTCTGGGTGAAAAAAGATTATGTTATAAAAGATGATGAAACAAGCGAAAATATAAGAGAAAAGATAATTGAATTCTGGAGATGGTTGTACAATAGGTATAAAGATAAACTTGTTATTAATGATAATGATAAAAATATTCTCTCATATCTTACAAAATTAACAATATTTCTACCTAAAATTGACGAGGAAAATTTTAATTGGTTAAAGCTATCTTTAAAACATTGTAACATAAATTATGATTCTACATTGTTTATAGAATATTTAGATAAACTTAAAGACAAAGGCGATAGCAAAGAAACATCTAAATACATTGGCGAAATCTTTCTAATTATACCAAATAGTTTCATATCTGATTATGAACAAAAACACATCCACTCAATAATAAATTTTCTTTTTGAAACAAATAATAAAGAAACAGCAAGTAAAATATGCAATCTATATGCTAAAAGAGGTTACGAATTTCTGAGAGATATTTATGATAAATATGTTTTAAATACTATAGAATGAGAACATATATTATAAAAAATAATATGAGTAAAATAAATTTTGAAATCTGACACTTGCTTAAATAGATGTGGTAGAGATTAAAATCTGAACAACTGATTTTCAGATGACTTGTAATGAGCATAGCCGAACTATTTACACGATAGGCTATGATTTTACAAAGGGAATAGATAATCATGATAAATCACAATAATCACAATAAAATCAGTGGTTAAGACAATAAAAGTTCGGAACCGCTAATTACCTTATGTCTTTTAGTGAGCGAAGTCGAACTATTTATAGTTTTGGATTGTGATTTCAGAAAAAAAGTTAAAAAAATTTGTAGAATTTTTTATTATATTCTCTATTAATTAGTATAAAAGCAAAATAAGATATTTAGCAAGCGCCAAATAATTATTTTTAAATTTAATATTATGGGAGAATTTAATCATATTTTATCAATTTTTACAATTGTTTTTCAATTGTATGTTTATATTATATACGATAGGAAGTTGAAAAAACAACAAGTGCAAATAAATGACTATGATTTGAATGAAAAAAAGCAAAAAGAAATTGAATCTAAACAAGCAAAAATTGAACATACAATTATTGGAGAAAAAAATAATAATTATCTCAGAATAATTAATAAAGGACCATCAATAGCTAGGAACTTTACAGTAATTATACCCGATAATACTAATGTACCTATTGTTTATGATAAACAATCAATAGATTTGCCACCTGGTTGCAATAAAGATATTCGTTATAGTTTTACTTTTGATAGCGATTCTAAATTTTTAATTAAAGTAAAATGGGATGATGATTATCAATCAGGGAATGAAAAGGAAATATTAGTAACATTGTAATGTTTTAACCTTTCAAATAATTCAAAATATTTTGTTCTCAAAAAATAAATATTACCTTTTATCTTTTACCAATTCATATTTTTTAGCAGAAAAAGAAAATTAAAATAATAAAAAGATATTAATTTTTTTATCATTTATCTAAAATATTTTTATTATTTTTGCTCATAAACAAATAAAAATTAATAATTATGGCATCAACATCAGAAACAGGACATGCAAAAAATGTTGCAAATTTTGAATCAATGATTTCTATTTGCGAAGGTTATGGCTCCGCCTACAACCCATCAAAAAATGCAATCAAAATCACACAATTAAAATCATTATTAGAAAATGCTAAAAATGCTATGAGTGCTGTGAATACTGCTAAAACTGCTTATGACAATGCTAGTAATGCTCGCGAGATAGGTTTCACCAATTTGCGTAAACTATGCACCCGCATAGTAAATGCTCTTGACGCATCTGAGGCTTCTGACCAATTAGTGAAAGATGCTAAAACTATTAATAGAAAAATACAAGGTTCACGTGCTAAAACCAAAACTGCAAGTACCGCATCTGCAGAGCAATCGCAAGAGCCACGTCAGATATCAGTCTCTCAATTGAGCTTTGATAGCCAAGTAGATAACTTTGGCAAACTAATAACACTCGTTGCCAGCGAACCTACATATGCTCCTAACGAAGCAGATTTGCAAGTTTCTGCTTTGAATGCCAAATTAGAAAATCTAAAATCCTTAAATAATGCTGTCATAAATGCAAAAACACAATACGACAATGCTATTATTGCTAGAAATAAAGTGCTGTATAATGCAAATACTGGCATCATAGATACTGCATTAGAAGTGAAAAAATATGTAAAATCAGTCTTCGGTGCATCTGATCCTAATTACAAACAAATAAGTGGATTGAAATTCAGGAAAAATAAAGTTTAAAATTTTACGAAATATTTATTTTTTGTTGCATTGTTTCTCGTTATCTTATCAAATTATTTTTATATTTAAATGAAGTAATTTTATAATCTTGCATGGTAATTTATAAAACTAGCACGGTAATTTTATAATCTTGCACGGTAATTTATAAAACTTGCATGGTAATTTATAAAACTTGCATGGTAATTTTATAATCTTGCATGGTAATTTATAAAACTAGCACGGTAATTTTATAATCTTGCATGGTAATTTATAAAACTAGCAAGGTAATTTTATAATCTTGCATGGTAATTTTATAATCTTGCACGGTAATTTATAAAACTAGCACGGTAATTTTATAATCTAGCACGGTAATTTTATAATCTAGCACGGTAATTTATAAAACTTGCACGGTAATTTATAAATCTTGCATAGTAATTTTATAAAACAGAAAATTACGAATAAATCTACATGCATTACACTAATATACATTTTATTCCAACCCTACCACATATTACAATCCGCATTGGGAAATGATTTGTCATAAAACAAGCAAGCAGGTTTGGGCAAAAGGGTTTACACTGTCTGAGCAAGCTATAGCTTGCGAGTTTGTAAACCCCAAAAGGTGATTGCGTAGTTTTATCAAAACCCGCGGAGACTTTTTTCGTATGTCTATTTTATAAAACAATATAGTCATTTTTCTAGAAAAATGACTATATTGCATACAATTCTGGGACTTTTTATAGGTATAATTAACCTGAAAACAAGTGTAGAATGTATGATAGGTAAAAAATCGGGAAATAACTTGGTCCATAACATAGAGGCCGCATTTACGAGAATGATGTTATCTATTATTTAAAAAAGTTAATTAAAAAAAAGCAAAAAAAGAAAGGGACAAAACAATGAAAAAACAAATCAAACAAACAAAAAAGAAGATTTACATTGGCTGCGACGTTAGTAAAGGATATGCAGACTTTTGCATACTGACGCAAGATAAAGAATTAGCAGCAAAAGATTTCCAACTAGATGACACTTACTATGGTCATCATAAGTTACAATCTATAATAAAGGATATCTTTGACCAAAATCCAGAAATAGAGATATATGCCGCTGTAGAGAGTACGGGAGGATATGAAAATAACTGGTATAATACTTTTAAAAAATCAGCAGAGACTTGCAATTTAAAAATATCAAGACTAAATCCTTATGGAGTAAATTTAAATCAAAAAGCAGGAATGAAAAGGAATGTGACTGATGCTATGAGTGCTTTTAACATTGCAGAATATCTCATAGATCATTCAGATACAGTGCAATATAATCAAGAAGATATCCTTGCACCGCTGCGTCATTATTGGAATCTAATAAAAATGTACAAAAAACAAAGAAAAGATTTAATTAACCAATTAGAAATCGTAATATATAATGCAAATCCAACATTGATGCAATATAGAAAAGGCAAATTGTATCAATGGTTCATAGAACTGATTATATTGTATCCAACAGCCACAGACCTAGCAAATGCTAATGTTGAAGACCTGACAAAAATATATAGTATTACAACAAGTAAAGCAGAGAAACTCATTGCAGAAGCAAAACAAAGTATAGCTTCTGCTACAGATGAGGTTACTAAAAAGAATATTATCGAGATTGCCTCACAAATAAAATCTATAGACATTACTATTGAAAATGATACTAATTTTGTGGAGAATGAACTAAAAAAGTCAAAAAAATTTGCAGACCAATTAGAAATTTTGGAATCATTTATTGGTATAAAGACCATTTCTGCTATAGGGATATTACTTGAAATAGGGTCTATAGAACGTTTTAAAAGTGTGAAAGCCATATGCTGTTTTTTTGGTGTGCATCCAAAATTTAAACAAAGTGGAGATAAAACTAGCGGTGTCCACATGAGCAAACAAGGCAGTAAAATGATGAGAGAAATACTTTTTAATATCACTAAATGCGCCATTGTTTTTAACCCTGTAATCAAGGCTACTTATGAAAAAAAACTATCAGAAGGTATGAGCAAAATGGCTGCCATAGGCGTTTGTATGCACAAAACTCTTCGCATCATCTATGGCATGCTCAAGCATAATCAAAAATTTGACCCAAATATAGATAAACTTAATGCTGATCGCTCCGCTAAAAAACTACAAGATCAAAATAATCAATCTCTCTCAAATGCTATAAAAGCTCGTAGATATCAAACCTTTGACCCCACAGCACCTATATCAAGAAAACAAAATAAAAAAAGAAAGGAGCTTAACTCGTCCCAATGTGAATCAAATCCACATACCACGGGATCAAGCAGCTCCTCTCCTCTTTCTTCTTAATTACAAAATTATGTAATTTTGATGAAATAAAAAAACTTTTTTTAAATATAAAATTATGGACAGGTTATTTCCCTCATTTTATCTTAACTCTAAATTAGACATATTATCTGATTTATTAACATTTAGACGAAATAACTTGTTACTTTTTTGTGTGGCTGACAAAAAAAGTAAATTAAAATTAAATAGAAATTTATTCAAAGATATTCATTCTTTTACTCCATTAAAATAAATCACAAAAAAATCCATTTCAGCTATCTATTCATCTCCCAACTAAACTCTTAGTTAACTCAAAAATCATCCATCTGGATTTGCAAAATCCGCATTTGGAAATGATTTGTCATAAAACAAGCAAGCAGGTGTGGACAAAAGGGTTTACACTGTCCGAGCAAGCTAAAGCTTGCGAGTTTGTAAACCCCAAGAGG
>LUZL01000261.1 GCA_001603615.1 Bacteroidales bacterium Bact_20
TTTCTTTGTATATTTCTTCTAAGATTAATGAACTAGCTTTTTTCAAAAATATAAATTCTCCTTTACCTTATAATAAAGAAAAACAGGGTAATCTTTGGTTAATAAATAGTGCCAATATTAATTCTCAAAGGTTATTTATATGGGATGAGAATTCTTATGATTTTCAGAAGGTTGATATTTTAAATTTGTATAACAAAATTTGTAATAAATGTTTTAATTTTAAACTAGTTTCTTCACCCACTAACCTTTATATTACTTATTTGCAAGATAAAAAATTTTTTATAGAAGGTTTAGTAAAAAAGAGTTTTGTGGAAATCAAGTTACCAGATAAAGATATCATTGATGTCCTGATAATGAATGACAATTCTGAAAATTTATTATTAGTTAGCAATAATGGACTTTTTATGTATGATATGGCTGGCTCTTTGAAGTGGAAAAAAGAAAATAAAATTTTTGGGTATGCTCTTTTTAAATACGAAGATGGGCTACAGCGATTATTTTATCTCAGTAATGATGGTATTTTACATAATAATAATAGTAATGGAGAGACACCTGAGGGATGGAAACCTATTAAAGCAAGTTTTAATGCTAAAGTTACTTATGCTAATTGGGATTCTAAGGAATATATTTGTGTGGCTGATAAGAATATATTTACTCTCTATAATAGAAGAGGTGAGAGGCAAGCTCAGTATAAGTTTAATAATTCATTGAAAGATCTATATTTTTCTACAAAAAATTCTGTTCTTTATCTGATAGATGATAAAGGAAAATTATTTGAATTGAAAGAGCCAAAGCAAGGTTCTATTATTGGTAAAAATACTGGTTTTAACAATTTTACTTTTGTTGGTGATACCCTAGTAATGTGGAATAGAAATACTATCGCTTGGATAGATAAAGATAATGGTAGAGTTGTTAAAGATTTCAAATATAATGGCACTATCTTGCTAAAAGATAATAAATTATCTTGGAGTAAAAAATATGCCCCTATAATAATTAAAAGCAATAATGATCAATATGTCGTTTTATCTGCTAAAATGCAAATATTATATAATATTTCATCTATTCAGTCATTAGATGCATTATATTGGGATAATTCATTAATCTTATTACAGAGCATAGATGAAAAAATAGATATTATAAAAAGATAAAAATACTTAATTAAAATTGTAATTTTTTATATTTTTTAGCAAAAAAGTTGTTATTTTTGCAAAAAACTTAAATGAAACCTATTAAAATGGTTGATCTGCAAACGCAGTATCAAAATATTAAGACTCAAATAGATGCTGCCATACAGCAAGTAATAGATTCTACTGCTTTTATCAATGGTCCTGCAGTAAATGATTTCAAAACAGATTTAGAAAAATATTTAAATGTTAAGCATGTGATACCATGTGCTAATGGTACTGATGCTCTGCAAATCGCTCTAATGTCTTTAGATCTGAAACCAGGAGATGAAGTTATTACTCCTACTTTCACTTTTATTTCTACTGTAGAGGTAGTAGCTCTTCTGGGGCTCAAACCTGTTTTTGTAGACGTAGATCCTGATACTTTCAATATTAATACAAATGATCTTAGAAAGGCTATTACTAAAAATACTAAAGCTATTATACCAGTTCATCTTTTTGGCCAATGTGCTGATATGGAGGAAATAATGAAAATAGCTAAAGAAAATAATCTCTACGTAATAGAAGATAATGCTCAAGCTATAGGTGCTGAATTTCGTTTTTCTGACGGTAAAATATCTAAATCTGGTACTATCGGAGACATAGGCTGTACTTCTTTTTTCCCTTCTAAAAATTTAGGTTGTTACGGTGATGGAGGTGCTTTATTCACTAATTCTGACCAATTAGCAGAAAAATTAAGTTATATTGTAAATCATGGTATGCAAAGACGTTATTATCATGATTATATAGGTGTTAATTCTCGTTTAGATACTATACAAGCAGCTATTTTGAAAGTAAAATTGCAATATTTAGATAGCTATATTACTGCTAGGCAAAAAGCAGCTTTATATTATGATAATGCATTTGCTAATGAGCCAAAGCTAAAAATTCCTGCACGATATGCGAAATCTTCTCATGTTTTTCATCAATATACTCTACAGGCTATAGATTTTTCTAGAGATGAATTGATAAATTTCCTGCAAGCAAAGCAAATACCTGCTATGATTTATTATCCTGTACCTCTACATTTGCAAAAAGCTTATCAATCTTATGTAAAACAAAACGAGAAATATCCCATTGCCGAACATTTATCTAAGATTGTTTTTTCTCTTCCTATGCATACTGAGCTTGATGAGGAGCAGCTAGAATATATTACTAGCTCAGTTTTAGAATTTATAAATAAATAATTATGGATAATGAATATTATGCACATCCAACTGCTGTAATAGATGAGGGAGCAAACATTGGTAAAGGTACCAAAATTTGGCATTTTTGCCACATTATGTCTGGTTCTTATATTGGTGAGAATTGTTCTTTTGGACAAAATGTGTTTGTAGCTACAGGAGTGCGTTTGGGTAATAATGTGAAAGTACAAAATAATGTTTCTCTTTATACTGGTGTGATTTGCGAAGATGATGTATTTCTAGGACCTAGTATGGTTTTTACTAATATCATTAATCCTCGTAGTGCTATTATAAGAAAAGATCAATATCAAACTACTATACTGCGAAAAGGAGCTACCGTAGGTGCTAATGCTACTATTGTTTGTGGGATAGAGCTCGGTGAATATTCCTTTGTGGGTGCTGGTGCAGTTGTTACTAAAAATGTACCTCCTTATGCTTTAGTGGTAGGAACTCCAGCTAAACAAATAGGGTGGATGAGTGAATATGGCCATAGATTATTTTTTAATGATAATGGTATCGCAGAGTGCCCAGAAAGTCATCAGTTATATCAACTAAAAGATAATAAAGTTATTAAAATAAAATGAATAAATATAATTTTGCTATTATAGGGGCAGCAGGTTATATAGCTCCTAGGCATATGAAAGCTATCAAAGATACTGACAATAGACTAATAGCAGTTTTAGATCCTTATGATAGTATAGGTATTATAGATTCATATTCACCAGAAGCTGATTATTTCAGAGAACCAGAACGCTTTGATAGACATATGGATAAATTGAGACGTGTAGGTGAAGAATCAAAAATTCATTATGTGAGTATCTGTTCTCCTAATTACTTACACGATGCTCATATCAGATTAGCACTTAGAAACCAAGCACATGCTATATGTGAGAAACCACTTGTTTTGAATCCTTGGAATATAGATG
>LUZL01000262.1 GCA_001603615.1 Bacteroidales bacterium Bact_20
TGATTTAATATATGTCTGACAGGTTGCCCTACTAAATTAAAAATAGTTATACTAACGTGATATCCAGGATTTTTAAAATTAAAACATATATCAAGTAAATCTTGAAAACCATCATTATCTGGAGAAAAATATGCTGGATCTATAGTTATCTCATCTGTATATAGATCATCAGAATATTGGCTATTTTTATAAGCTGGAGTAGCATAACCAACACTAGCTGCTGCACTATGCCAATTACTACTTTCATTACTTGGTCTATTGGGATTCACTCGTTCTAATGATACACCATCAGTAGATATTAACAGAGGATCATGATATTTTAAGTAGTATTTTACTATATCTATAATCGTATCATTTGTCAAAGACAAAACGATAGTATTAGAATCTTTTGTAATGCTAGGCATGCTCATATCAATGAAGTTTTTAGGATTAGGAGTATAGTATTGAGCTAAGACTTGTTTTTTATCTTTAGATAATACAATATATTCTCCTGGGAAAATAGGAAATCCTGCAGGAGCTATAGCTTTTTTATTATCTAAATTATAATTAGAGTTCATATTGGCTAAAACACAATATTTCAAATCTAGTATTTTACTACTTCTATTATATAATTCTACAAAAGGAGTATTATTGCCTATAGGATCGTGTAGTATCTCATTAATAACAATATCAAATGGTTCTGGGATTTTAGCAAAAGCAAAGCGAGCAGATGATTGATGTGGTAACTGATTACCTACGCAATCGGTTATAGAATCATTAAAATAAACAGTATAAATAGTATTGCTATCTATTGCTTCATTAAAAATTATGGTAATTTCACTATAAAATGGATTATTGCCTTTCATCTGACTAATTGATAATGTAGGATCAAAAGAGTAATTATTTACATTTAGTGCATTAGTGCTATCTAGTGGTTCAGTGAAAAGTATCAATAAAGTATTAGAACTTTGCAATATTGCTCTTAGAATTTCTGGTTCAGTATTATCAGGATTATTGCCATAGATAGAATTCACTTGACCTGGAGTACCTCCAAAAAGTGAATTAGAAGCTCTCCAATTATCCTCACCAGCACATGGATTGTTTGGATCTATCATCTCTACACTATAACCACCTTGAGCTTTTAATGGATCTTGATACCATGTATCTCTAAAAGCTGCAAAAGAAATCACATTACCACTAGGTGAATACAGAGTAATATCTGCACCAGTATTAGAAATAGAAAACGAAGAGAAACCAAAAGTCTGGCAATGTTGTGGTAAATTTTCGAAATCTTGAGTTGCATTCTGGTGGCATAATATCAAATAACCATTAGGATTTATATTCACGTTGCCAATAACTCTTGTCGTAGTACTAATTTTTATAGTCCAATTTTCTAAATTTATTGGGAAAGGATTGGGATTATATAATTCAATATATTCATAAGGAGGCAGAGCTACAGGAGGATCAGGATCTGCCATTATCTCATTTATCAATACATCATAAGCTTTTGGAAAATGAAGAGTAAAAATAATAGAAGTATCTAAAGTATTACCAGCTAAATCAGAAAC
>LUZL01000263.1:0-384 GCA_001603615.1 Bacteroidales bacterium Bact_20
AGACATTTACCACGTACTGATGCTATACCAATAGCAATGTTTTTCAAAGAACCACCAAAACCGCCCATAGAATGCCCTTTGAAATGTGTAAGGACGATGATATAATCATAATTTAAAAAATGAGAACCTACCCATACTTCTTTCAAATGTCTGCCACCAACGATAGGTAAAGCCGTATCTCCATCTTCATCTAGAATATCTACTGGGGCAACTTTGGTAAATCCGTGCTCTTCAGCTACTTTCATATAATCAGCAGGTGTGGTACGTCGTCCTCCGTAGGCAGTGCATGCATCAATAAAGGTACCATTTACCATTTGTACTAGATCTTTTACAAGCCATGGTTTGAGGTAATTGTTACCACCAGGTTCTCCCATGTGAATTTTT
>LUZL01000263.1:454-6551 GCA_001603615.1 Bacteroidales bacterium Bact_20
ATATTATCAGTATTTTTGTTTTGTGCATTGCAACTACTATATGTAGTTATACTTATTATCACTGCAATTAATAGAAGAATTTTTTTCATTTTTTTATTTTTTTATTTCATTATTTAATTTTGGGAGAATTACTACGTTGAAAACATTGATACTAATTAAGCGATAATGTGGTTGGTAAGTGGCATTATATATTTCGCTATGGTTTCCAATGTAATTACCATTATTCAGCTGATTCAATATTTCTATGCTATCTTTTTCAAAATCAGGTAGTTTCAGTGGCATAGAGCTGATTATTTGAACTATTTGTTGCCATTTATTTTTCCATATGTCTATATTAACTGGTTTAGTGTCTTTAGAACTCTGAATAAATGCTGCAAAAAATGTTTCAAAATCTATAATATTATCTTTAATTAATGACAAATTAACTCTGTAAAAATTATGTCCCAATCCTACAGGCTCATATATTTTGCCTTTAGACACAGTATAAGAATTTAATTCATTCATTAAATACTTTTTGGCTGCTGCTGTATCGTTTAACAGATGTCCTGGTCCAAACTCATCATGGAAAAAGTATTTATACAAATCTTTTAATGTAGACATCGGGTACTCATTAATGTAATGCTCTACAGACTGCTTTATTGCATTTGTATCACATTCATTTTGTGCATTTATTGAAAAAAATGAAAAGTATATTAATATGATACAGACTAAATGTTTCATTTAATGATTTAATAATAAAATTACTTGATTAACCACAATATCTATATGTTTCTATATTAGAATAGAGTATCAAAATTAATATAATTAATTGAATTTAGAAATATTTTTTCTTTAATAATTTTTAAACTCTTTGTTTTAATATAGCCCATCTGATGATTCCTTCAAATATTAGTAAAATTAAAGCTATGAATACAGGTATATAAAAAATATCTTTATGTGAAACTATGGTACTATAATGGAATCTTGTTTTCTCTAATTGATCAATTTCATTAAAAATTTTTTGTAATGATTCATTATCTGTAGCTCTGAAATATTTGCCATCTGTACTTTTAGCTATATTTATTAATAGGTCTTCATCTATCATTACATCTACGTAATCATACACTATCCTCCCAAAGGGATCTTGAAAAGGATATGGGGCTTTTCCTTTAGTACCAATGCCTATAGCATAAATATGAATTCCCATGCTTTGAGCTATTTCTGCTGCAGTTAATGGATCTACATAACCAGCGTTATTTACACCGTCTGTTAATAAAATTATTACTTTGCTATTAGCATCACTTTTTTCTAATCTTGATATAGCTATCATTAGTCCATCACCTATAGCTGTACCATCTTCTATGATGCCTGTTTTTAATTGTTTTAGTTGATATTTTAATATTTCATGATCATATGTTATGGGGCATGCAGTGTATGCTGATCCACTAAATGCTACTAATCCTATTCTGTCATTGGGTCTTTTGTCTATAAATTCTACAGCAATATTTTTAGCTGCTTCTAATCTATTAGGTCTGAAGTCCTGTGCTAGCATACTGCCAGAGATATCATTAGTTAATACTATATCTATACCTTCGTGATCTATAGATGAGGATACATTTTTTAATTGTGGTCTGCTCATAGCAAAGATGATGAAAGTAAGTGCTAATAATCTCAAATAGGGGAGCAATTTAAATAAAATTGTCCTAAAACCTTTTGATTTTAAAGGCAAAGCATTTATATGTGGCCAATTGATGTAATTATATTTTTTATAAGAGCGTTTTTTTACATTCCACCACCATAATATAGGAATGAGTATCAATAGTAATAAAACGTATGGATATTGTATTATTAGGTTATTCATATTGTTGTTTATTTATTTGCTCTTGGTCCCATAGATATTTTGTGAATTCTTCGCAAAATTCATAATCTCTATACCTTTCTTCTAGGGTAGGACTATATTTAGCAAATTTTGCTAAGTCTGATGTATTTAAGAAATTTTGTAATCTTGTTAGCCAATCTTTTGAGCTACAGTATTTATGCATTTCTATATATAGTTCTGATGAGAGCATTTCGAAAGAATTAATATTGTAAAGTCTAAAAACAAATCTACGCAGCACATCAGTGAGAATAGTGTAATATTCTTTGGGATTCATTTGAGATATAGCATTATTCTCTTTTAGTTGCTCTAGTGCTTGTTTAGCTTCTTCTATAGGTGTGATGGATGGATTAAATTTATATGCTTCAATAGATTTTTTCTTTTTTCTGTTTCTATGAATGATAATAATAGTGATAATAAATGCTACCAAAACCAAAACAAGTAAAAGCCAAATCCACCATTTACTCTGTGATGGAGGCTCTGCTATATTATATATGTCTTTTATTGGTTTATAAGCTTGAGTAGTGTCTATGGGCATTGGTATCACGTTTAATGTGAGGCTATCAATCAATAAATTTGTTGTTTTTTGTTTGTTTTTATACCATATTTCTATATTAATTGTTGGTATAACAAACTTTCCAGAGTCGAAGCCAGTAATGAACAATTGTTTTTCCCAAGATTCATTATTTATCTTTATCCAGGGTCTCTCTTTGTATACATGTAATTTATCAGGTAATTTATGACTAAATCTTGAGCTAATAGAATCAATATTATAATTTGTTGATTTTATATTGATATTAATATTTGATATTTCACCTAGATAAATTGTATCTTTTGAAATAGTGATTTTTTTATTTATTTCTATATTTTGTGCTTGTATGCTAGTATAAATTAGCAATATTGTGATACAAAAAAATAATTTTTTTATAGTATAATTTAATTTTAGCATAATAATATATTTATAAAAAATTAAACCAATCTTTTTTCTCTTTTTCTAAATAGATTTGTAAGTAATGGGATATAATCTGTTTGAGTATCTATAGTTAGATAGTCAATATTATGTTTTTTGCAAGCTTTTTCTAAATAATTATGATGCACTTGGTAAACATCTGCCCATGCTTTTTGAATTTTTTTATCGCTAAAATCTATGGGGATAAATCTATCTACTTCGGCATCAAAAGAAATCAAAAATCCATCATCAGGAGGATTTACTTCTAATTTATCTACTATTTGCATGCAGATAAAATCATGTTTCTTATTAGTTATTCCCATAGCTAATTCATATTGAGTATCATAGAAATCTGATATTAAAAAAACTATACTACGCTTTGGTATTACGTGATTTAGGTATTCAAGAGCATTTTTAATATTTGTTTTTGTACTTTTGGGCTCATAAGCTAATATTTCTCTGATAATAGCTAAAATGTGAGAAAGTCCTTTTTTAGGAGGAATAAATTTCTCTATAATATCCGAAAAAAGTATTACACCGATGCGATCATTATTTTTGAGTGCAGAGAATGCTAATATACCTGATAGTTCAGAAATTAGTTCATTTTTCATCTTACCAGTGCTGCCAAAGATGGTAGAACGACTCACATCTATCATTAGTATAAGTGTGAGCTCTCGTTCTTCTTGATATACTTTGATGTAAGGGTGATTATGCCTTGCAGTTACATTCCATTCTATATCTCTTATGTCATCTCCATATACATATTCACGCAAATCAGTATAAGCCATACCTTTGCCTTTAAAAGCACTTTGATATTGCCCTGCAAACATTTGATTAGATAATTTACGAGCTGTTATAGAAATATGTCTAACTTTTTTCCTTAAATCTTCTACTTTTATGCTCATGGCACTTCTATTACATTTAAAATGTCTGCTATGAATTGATCTGAAGTTATGTTTTCTGCTTCTGCTTCATATGTCATACCTATTCTATGACGCAGTACATCAAAAGCTATAGCTCTCACATCTTCTGGTATCACATAACCACGACGATGAATAAAAGCATATGCTTTAGCTGCTAAGGCCATATATATGCTAGCTCTAGGAGATGCACCATATCGCACCATATTTTTATATTGTGGTAGTCTGTATGAGTCTGGTTGTATAGTAGCATAATTAATATCAATTATATAGTTGCGAATTTTTTCATCCATATAAACTTCTAGGACTAATTTCTGAGAATTTAATATTTGTTCTGGAGTAGCGACAGCATTAATTTTAGGGAATTGTTCTTTTAGATTTAGATCTATAATGTATTTTAATTCATTTTTTTTGGGATAATCTACGAGGACTTTCATCATAAAACGATCTACCTGAGCTTCTGGTAGTGGGTAAGTACCTTCTTGCTCAAGTGGATTTTCTGTAGCCATCACAATGAATGGATTAGGCAAAGCATAAGTTTCATTGCCGATAGTAACTTGCCTCTCTTGCATAGCTTCTAATAATGCACTTTGTACTTTCGCTGGAGCTCTATTTATTTCATCTGCTAAAATGAAATTGGCAAAAATAGGACCTCGCCTCATCTGAAATTGCTCAGAACGAGGACTAAAAATCATTGTACCTATTAAATCTGCTGGTAATAGATCTGGAGTGAATTGTATTCTGCTAAAAGACCCTTGAATAGCTGATGCTAATGATTTAATACTAAGGGTTTTAGCTAAGCCTGGTACACCTTCCAGTAATATGTGTCCTTTTGTTAATAAAGCCATTATCAAGCAATCTGTCATATGCTTTTGCCCAATTATAACTTTATTCAGCTCTAACTGTATCAAATCAATAAAGCTACTAGCTTCTTCTATCTTTTGGTTTAGTGTAGCTATGTCAATTTCATTATCCATAATATTTTTGTTATAAAATTTACTTTTTAATTACGAAATTAATGCATTTTTAGTATTTTTTCAGATAAAGATTATTCATTGTAAATATACTATTGGAGTAATGTATTTATGTCATTATGTTTTATTTATTTACAAAACAAGTGTTTTTTTATTAGTATTTATTTAATTATTTAAATTTAATTTTTTGAAAAATTTTAATTAATTTTGCAAATTAAAATCTAATGAATTATGAAAAGAACATATCAACCATCTAGAAGGAAACGTAGAAATAAACATGGTTTCAGAGAGAGAATGTCATCAAAAGATGGACGAAAAGTTTTAGCTCGTCGCAGACAAAAAGGTCGCAAAAAATTAACTGTTTCAGACGAATTTAAAGGAAAGAAAAAATAATTTTCTTAATTTTTTTTATTACAGACTAATCATTATAGAGGTCTTCGCTTTGTTTTAGTAATGGCAGATAATATAGAATTAATTAAAACACAAGGTTTTGTAGATATTCCTTTTGGTAGGTTAGAGCTAGTATATAATGAAGCTAAAGTTCATTATGACAATATGCTTATTTATCCACCATATTATTCTATTGAGTTCATTGCTAATCCTCAGCTTAATCCTTCAGATTTTACTAATCCACAATATAATGAATGGGGCTCATTTGTTAATATTGATAATGAAATCAAATACATTCCCGATGCAGAATTAATAGAAAAACTAAATGCTGATTTTTTTGGCTTACAACCAGTACCTATTAGCATTAAAAAATCTATTTTCAAAGAAAACACTAGTGAAGCAGACAAAGACAAAAAGGATTCTGTAACTAAAGATAAGGCGAATCTTAAAAAAGGTAAAGAAAAAACAATTAAAGAAAAAGCTCCGAAAGAAAAGCATAAAAAAATAGAAAATTCTGAAAATATCGCTTTTCACACTGAGGAAAAAGTAAAAAAAGATAAACCTTCTAAACCCCCTAAAACTAAAAAATCTAAAATAAAAGAGCAGTCTAATGCTAATATTAATATTGATAATTCTATAAATGAACAAGGTATAAAAAAAGAAAAGAAAAGAAAAAGTAAAACTCCTATTTTTATTACTATTTTACTTATAATTGTCTTAGCAGGTGGTGGTTATTATTATCAAAATTATATAAATATAACTAAAGAAAAAATCGTACCTCTAAATGAAAAATTAAATTATCAAGAATTAGCTTTAGTGATAAATAAAAACCTTAATCAGCAGTTTCAACTTGATACGATGAGATATTATTTAATAATTGCTAGTAAAACAACAAAAAAAGCTGCTCAAAAGGAAAGTGCTCAATACAGTGCTTTAGGGTTTTCTCCTATAATTTTATATGATAGTATAATTAATCGTTATAGAGTCGCTATAGATTCATTTAGCTCAC
>LUZL01000264.1 GCA_001603615.1 Bacteroidales bacterium Bact_20
AATGTGTCTGAATTGGGTTTATCAAATTATTTATTAGGCGAATGTAGTATAGATAAATGCATTAAACCTACAGAATTAAATAATTTATTTTATTTCCCTGCAGGTCCATTGCCAGAATATCCAAACGAGCTGCTCAATAGTAAGAAAATGGATGAACTGATAGAAGAGCTCAAAAAATCTTTTGATATAATAATTTTAGATACTCCTCCTATTGGATTAATATCAGATACTACAAAATTTATTTTATTAGCAGATACTACAATATATGTATTTAGAAGCGAATTCTCTAAAAAAGAATTTATTTACAATTTAGAAAAATTGAAACAAGAGCTAAATCCTAAAGAATTAGTAATCGTACTCAATGCATTTAATGAAAAACTTATTAAACAAACTAGGTATGGCTCATATGGTTATGCATATAAATATGATATCTATGGTTACTATGATGGCTATGAGAATAAAAAATCTAAAACTGAAAAGCAAATGCGAAAATATTTAAATTATTTTTCTAAAAAATTTTAATGAAATGGAAATAAAAAAATTGGATATTGATGGATTAGTATTATTTACACCAAATATTTTTAAAGATAATAGAGGTTATTTTTTAGAAACTTATAGATTTTCATATTTACATGCAGCTGGTATATCACATGATTTTGTCCAAGAAAACGAATCTTTATCATCTATGGGCGTCATCAGAGGTCTACATTTCCAAGTGCCACCACATGCTCAAGCTAAACTAGTGAGAGTTGTCAAAGGGAAGGTGATAGATGTAGCTGTAGATTTACGAAAAAATAGTTCTACTTTTGGCAAATATGCTATGGTAGAGCTAGATGATATTACTAAAAAATCATTTTATATACCTGCTGGTTTCGCTCATGGTTTTATTTCATTAGCTGATGAAACTATTCTACAGTATACATGGAATGATCCAATTCTGAATATTCCTTGGAATTACAAAAATCCTATTTTGTCTGATAAAGATATGCATGCTATGTCTTTTAGCGAATTTGACTCTCCATTTTAAAATATTTTTTTTATTTTGTAAAAATATTTAAATCAATTATTATAAATGTTAATAAATAATATTAAACATATTTATATCGTTAATTTTTGTAACACACTATTAGGAATATAGTAATCAATGAAACAACTAGTAATAATAATCTCTTTTTTACTTTCTAATGTGCTAATGGCACAAAAAAATACTATTATTTATCCACCACAGCTAGATAGTTTACTATATTACGAAAATATAATCATAAATAACAGAAGCGATTTTGAAAAATTGCAATCAAATGAATATTTTAATAGATTAATGATAGAAATCTTAAGCTATCCTGACGCATATAAATTTAATTTTGATACATTAAAGCTACTATCAGTACTGAAAGGAGAAGATTTTTTGTTAATCACTTGGGGAGTACCTTTGAATAATGGCAAAACTATACCATTTGGATTAACCTTAAAAAAAATACCAAGAAACAATTTTTATAAAATTGTAGAATTAAAAAATGTAAAAGACTCATTAGAAGATCCAGAACAAGCAATATTAAAAAATGGAGATTGGTATGGAGCCATATATTATCAAATGATACCTGTAGAAGTGAATGATATCAAGTACTATACTCTACTAGGATGGGATGGCGAGAATGGATTATATCAATCAAAAGTAATAGACATACTAGGATTTTCATATAACGGACAAACAATATTTGGCAAAAGGATGTTTAAAAACATTCCTGATAAAAAAAATCCAACTAGATTGATTTTCAGATATAGTACAGAGGCCATAATGTCTCTGAAATATGAAAGACAATCTTATGAAATAAGCATCACCAAAACAAAACAAAAAAATAAACCTAAAAATTCAAGAAATCAGAGTAAAGCACAAAAAGCAGATAAAAAAATTGTAAAAACGAAAAGATATTTTGATGAAATGATAATATATAACAGTATATCCCCTTTAAATAAATTTGTAGAAGGTCAATATCAATTTTATTTCCCAAATGCGGAGGATCTAGTTGGACTACAATTAATAGATAATAAATGGGTATATAGGCCAAACATAGATGCTCGCAATGCACCAGATACTCACGATAACTATGATCCCTCCAAGAAAAAAATAACTAATAAAGTACCACAATATAATTAAAGATAAAGCATTCTAACTATCAGCACAATATCATGCTAATTTGCTTTTTAGCTACATCTACAGATTTTATTTTTACTCTCACTCTATCCCCGAGTCTATATCTAGTGCCAGTACGTCGCCCCACTAGCATATAATTATTTTCATCTAAGTAATAGTAATCATCTTTCATGTCTACCATATGTACCAAGCCTTCACATTTTTTACCATCCAATTCTATGAATAAACCCCACTTACTCACCCCAGTAATAGCACCAGTAAACACTTTACCTACTTTATCAAGCATAAACTCTGTTTGTTTATATTTTATAGAATCCCATTCTGCATTCTGAGCTTTCTGCTCCATATCACTAGAATGTTTACATTTCTCTTCTAATTCAGAAACTTTCTCATATTTAATTTTTTTATCCCTTGAGAGATAAGTTTTCAATAATCTATGCACCATCATATCAGGATAACGACGTATTGGCGAGGTGAAATGAGTATAATATTTAAAAGCCAATCCATAATGTCCAATATTATGAGTTGTATAAATAGCTCGTGCCATGGTACGTATAGCAATTTGGTTTATCATATTCTCCTCTGGTTTGTCCTCAATATCTTCGAATAGCTTATTCATAGATTTAGCTAAGTTTATATCATTATCCATATTAAGTTTATAACCAAGTTTTCTTAAAAATACTGCTAATGTAGCGATTTTTTCTGGAGAAGGTTTATCATGCACACGATACACAAAGGGCAGCTCCCTATTCATTTTTTGTTTCATTATCACACCTACATACTCAGCGACAGTTTTATTAGCTAAGAGCATAAACTCTTCTATCAATTGATTAGCTTCTTTCTGTTCTTTCGTAACTATATCTATTGGTTTTTTTTGTTCATTTAGAATAAAACTAATCTCTTCAGAATGAAAATTAATAGCCCCATTTCTAAAACGTCCCTCACGTAGAATCTGAGCCAAACCATTTAAAATATGCATTGGCTCTCCTGGGAGATCTTGATTTTTCCCATCAATTATATGCTGAGCCTCATCATAGTTAAATCTATAATCTGAGCGAATAATAGTTTCACATATGTTGCTCTTTATCACTTTAGCTTTGTTATTCATAATAAAAATAACAGAAAAGGCTAATCTATCTTCATTAGGTCTTAGCGAACAAATGTCTGCAGATAACCTTTCAGGAAGCATATGCAATGTTCTATCCACCAAGTAAACTGATGTAGCTCGCTGATAAGCCTCTATATCTATTTTGCTAAGAGGTTTTACATAATGAGTAACGTCTGCTATATGTACACCAATCTCATAATTACCATCATCTAATTGACGAAAAGAAATAGCATCATCAAAATCTTTTGCTTCTGCTGGATCTATAGTAAATGTGAGTACTTCACGAAAATCTTGTCTATTATTAAGGTCTTCTTGACTAATAACTCCGGCTATATGCATAGACTCCTCAATGACATCATCAGGGAAATCTAAATGAAAGCCATTATTTACTAAAATAGAAAGCATCTCTACTTCATTTTCGCCAGGCTGACCTAGTACACGAACGATTTTACCTACTGGAGCCTTAATACCTTGCTCCCACTCTACTATTTCTACTACTACCTTATCACCATTATTAGCACCATTTCTCAAATCTTTAGGTATTACGAAATCAACAGGCATTTTAGTATCATCAGGTATCACATAGCTAGCATAAGCCCCTTGCTCATATACTCCAACAAATTGAGTTCTATTACGTTCTAATACTTCTACTACTATACCTTCTGGTTTTCTATTTTTTCGCTTTGGTAATAATCTTATTTTTACTTTATCACCAGGAAGAGCATTATCAGTATTAATAGGTGAGATAAAAATATCTTCACTCAGATCTGGACTAATAAAATAAGCTTTACCCGTGCTTTTGAAATCAATTTTTCCTATCAATTCACCTGAGGGAGCTTCCTTCTGAAGCACTTGTGATGATAATTGATATTTACCTCTGCCAACGCGTTTCAAAGCACCAAGTTTGTATAATCTTTCTAATGCATCAGCTATTTTTTGTCTATCTTCTAACTCATCATAGCCTAGCTGTGAAGATATTTGTTTATAATTAAAACTCTCATCCTCGGCTTGTTTAAAAATTGCCAAAATATTTGCCAATAAAGGTTCCTTTTCTATCTTGTTCAGATTGTCTTTGAAATTTTTAATTCTATTCTTTTGTGGTTGTTTTCTAGTCGTCATAATTTCTAATAAAAGTTTTTAAATATTTGCAAAATTAATTTATTTTATAACAATAAAATATTATTTATATGTTAAGGGGATATTGCTAAATAAAAAAATTCACATATTACATCAAAAAAAATTTTTTTAACTAAAAACGCATAAAACAAATAAAATTTAAATAAATTTTAGTACGAAACAAGATTTTTTATTAATTTAGCTAAACATATCTAATTTGAAATAATCCAAATGTACGCTTTGGTTGATTGCAATAATTTTTATGTATCTTGCGAGAGAGTTTTTGATCCATCGCTCAATGGTAAGCCAGTAGTGGTATTATCAAATAATGACGGATGTGTGATCTCTCGCAGTAATGAAGCCAAAGCCATAGGTATACCAATGGGCAAGCCTGCTTTTGAATTAAAAGAACTTATAGAAAAGTATAACATTAAAGTTTTTTCAAC
>LUZL01000265.1 GCA_001603615.1 Bacteroidales bacterium Bact_20
ATTTTTAATTGATAACTCATCTATTGTACTTTCTATAAATTGCTAAACAAGATTCAAATAATTATTAATTTTGCCAAATTTCATTAAAAACTAACTACAAGAAATGAGTTTTGAGATTAAATCAAAAAATGGTAAAGCTAGAGCTGGAATATTACAATTACCACATGGAGAAATAGAAACACCAGTATTTATGCCTATAGGTACTGTAGGGTCAGTGAAAGGAATAATGTGGAATGATTTAAAAAATATAATAAAAGCACAAATAATATTGGCAAACACATATCATCTGTATCTAAGACCAGGTACAGATATCTTATATGAAGCAGGAGGATTACATAAATTTATTAATTGGGACAAACCAATATTAAGCGATAGCGGTGGCTACCAAGTATATTCATTATCTAATATTAGAAAAATTAGTGAAGATGGTGTAGAATTTCGTTCACATACTGATGGTAGTAAACATTTTTTCACACCAGAAAAGGTAATGGAAATTCAGCAATACATTGGTTCAGATATTATGATGGCATTTGATGAGTGCACGCCACATCCAGCAGATTATGACTACGCAAAAAAATCTCTTGACTTGACACAAAAATGGCTAGTAAAATGTATAGAATATTTAGAAACACACCCACCGAAATATGATTTCGCACAATATTTATTTCCAATAGTACAAGGTAGCACATACCCAGACCTTAGAGAAAAAGCAGCTAAGTTTGTAAGCCAATTTGATACATTAGGATATGCTATAGGTGGCTTGAGTGTAGGAGAGCCAGCAGAAATGATGTATGAAATGATAAAAGTAGTAAATAATATTTTGCCAGAGAATAAACCAAGATATCTGATGGGAGTAGGAACACCAGCAAACATTTTGCAAGCTGTAGCTTTAGGGATAGATATGTTTGACTGCGTAATACCCACTAGAAATGGTAGAAATGGTCAATTGTTTACTACTCAAGGAATAATAAATATTAAAAATGAAAAATGGAAAAATGATTTTTCTCCAATAGACCCCCAAAGTCCTTTAGAAATAGATCAAACAACCACTAAATCATATCTTAGACATCTGTTTCAGTCAGGCGAAATGCTAGGTCCCATGATAGCTTCATATCACAATTTAGCTTTTTATATAAGATTGATGGGAGAAATACGTTATCATATTTTAGAAGGTAACTATAATGAATATTATCCTCTAGCAATAGAAACTTACATGCATAGATTATGAAAATCAAAAAGCTAGACTTATATATAGCTAAAAAATTTATTAGTACATTTTTATTAATCATTACTTTATTAATGTTCATTATTATTGCATTTGATTTATCAGAAAAAATAGATAAATTTATATCAAAAAATGCACCTTTATCACTGATAATTACACAATATTATTTAAACTTTATTCCTTATTTCATTAATCTATTTTCAGCTTTATTTATTTTTATTTCTGTGATATTTTTCACCTCTAAACTAGCTAATAGGTCAGAAATAATAGCTATGTATAGTATAGGAATAGATTTTAAAAGAATAATGAAACCATATCTAGCAGTTAGTATTTTATTAGCCATATTTTCATTTTTTTTACAAAATTTTATTCTTCCTCCAGCGAATCAAAAAAGAATTGATTTTGAAAACACTTACGTGAAAAGAAATCCACAAACAAAAGAAGTGCAAATACATCTACAACTAGACAAAAATACTTATTTATACTTAGCTAATTGGGATATAAAAGACTATGAAGGTACCTATTTATCAATAGATGACATAGATTACAAAATTGGTGTTACACAAAAAATGATGGCTTCTTTTATCAAATATGATACTACTATTAATAAATGGCAACTCAATGATGTTTTAATTAGGAAAATACAGGATAGTACAGAGCAACTGCAAAGATATAAAACTATTGATACTGTCCTACCGATATCGCCAAGTGACTTAGCATATGAAACCACATTACTAGAAACGATGAACTTCAATGAATTAAATAAATACATAAAAAGACAAAAACAAAGAGGTGCCGAAAATATAAATGAATTGTTAGTAGAAAGACAAAATAGATATGCATCGCCTTTTGC
>LUZL01000266.1 GCA_001603615.1 Bacteroidales bacterium Bact_20
AAAGACAAAAGAAGAAAATAGATGGGGTTAATAATAAGAAATATTCATTAATTTTACTTTATAAAAACAATTTTTCAATATTTCTATCACCCCGACCATCTCGGCTCAGCCTCTTTTGTAACAAATGCAGAGGGTGCAGTATGCCAGCACTTGCAGTATTTGCCTTTTGGTGAGATATTTGTTAGCCAGCGAAATAGCGAGTTTGACAGCAGGTATAAATTCACTGCCAAGGAGCTGGACAATGAGACCAGCTATACTTATTTCGGAGCGAGGTACTATGATAGCGATCTGAGTGTGTGGCTGAGCGTAGATCCGCTGAGTGATAAGTATCCTAGCACGAGTGCGTATATGTATTGTGTGGGGAATCCAGTGATACTCATAGATCCGAATGGAGAGAAGGTATATATAGTAGGTGATGCAGCGGATGAGGCTACTACACAATTGCAGAATAATTTTACAAATATTAAAATAACAAGAAACACAGAAACAGGTGAGTTGTCATATACTGGTAAAGCTAAAACATTAAAAGAACAATTTATAGTTAAAGCTATTGAAAGAACAGATATTGAAGTAAATATTATCGCTGAAAATCATCCAATTTATTTGGATACTTATACTAAAACTGCTTCAGGTTCATATCTTGGGAATGAAATTATTAAAAATGAAGATGGAACAACTAAAGCAATAGGAAAACAATTTGTAATTCCTGAAGAATTAGGTAAAATGGACTTAGCGGTTGGAGATAAAAAGACTGGAGGATATATGTTACATGAAGTAGCTGAAGCATATTATGGTTGTGAAATAGCATTAGAAAGAAATGTAGGATCTCCATACGCACCTCTTTCAGGTAATACTTGGGCTGAAACACATAGAAGAGCAAATGACATATCATGTGGAGACTATTCACCAAAAAGAGTAAAAGCTAATAGATATCATATTTATAACCTTTCTATTCCTTTTAAATATGACCCATTTAATATGCCATATTTAGAAAAACCTGATTCTTTAATTTATAAAAGAGAATGTCAAACAAATTATGGCAAATAAAATTATTTTTATTATTTTTTTACAATTATTTTTTAATTTAACTTATTGCTTAAATAATTTTGATTTTAATTCAAGATTAATCCAAAAAGATACGATATCAACTCAATTCCAAGTAATATCGATAGAAAAAATTAAAGGTTATTCTTTACGCAAATGTACAAATTGCAAATTAAAAAATAATAAATTTACAGATACTTATTATAGAGATAGCCTACCCCAATATTATAAATATAAACAAAAGGGTTACATGAGGGAGGCATATTTAATGGAAGTATTAATGATAAATACAAATTACATTTACCAAATAATTTCTTTGGAATATCCTAAAAAAGATAAAAAAAAATGTACTAAAATAAAAATTGGTGGAGTTTATAATCTCAATGTAATTAGATACTATGAATATAATATAATTAGTGATTTCAGAGAAGAATTTATATCTATTGATGGCATTAATTTTAAAGTAATGATTACAAGTGCTAATATATTAATCCCATTAAATATCAAGGGATTATATGTCTGTGATTAAATCAAATAATAAATACATAAATATATGTTAAAAATTTAAAAATATGATTTTAAAAATAAAGAAATTGATTAAAAATAAAAATAACTAATATGAATAATAAGAGAATATTTTTTTTAATATTCAATATTTTTTCAATAAATTATATTTATTGTTTTGATATAAATTCAGTAGCTACAGACTCAATTAAAAAAGATACTATACGAGCTAAATTCAAAATAACTTCTATACAAAAAGTACAAGGATTCAGCCTATTTGAATGTGAGAAATGTACTTTCAGACATGTAAAGACAATAGGTATATATTATAAAAATAATGAAAGTGCTGATTATTATTACAGAAGGCGAGGTTATATTAGAAAAGCATATTATATAACAGCTGAATTACAAGACAAAAATGCAGAATGTCAGATATATCATATTCTATCATTTAAAGAACCACGTGAGAGGAAAAAGGAAAGTGAAAAAATAAAAATAGGTGAAGTTTATGATTTAAAAGTAATAGAATACCCTATTAATAAAGATGAAATGCAATATATTAGTTCAAATACATTCGTAACTATAGATGGTATAGAATTCGATTTATGGAGTATCATGTGTGGAGTTCTTATACCTTTTAACTTAGGTGGTTTATATTATTATGAATTAAGTGATTAATTTTAAAAAAGTTAATATGAATAATAAGAGAATATTTTTATTTTATTTATTGTTAATATTCAATATTTTTTCAATAAATAATATTTATTGTTTTGATATAAATTCAGTACCTACAGACTCGATAAAAAAAGATACTATAAAAGCAAAATTTCAAATAAAATCTATTGAAAAAATAGAAGGTAATAGTTTATATAGTTGCCCAAAATGTAAATTAGGAATTATTAAAATTCCCTCATATTATTACAAAGATAATAAAGCTATTGCATACCAAATAAAACAAAAGAGATTCATCAGAAAAGCATATTTAATAGAGGTAATAAACATAGAAGATAATAACCCATATGTAATTCTATCATTAAAAGAACCACGTGAAAGGAAAAAGGAAAGTGAAAAAATAAAAATAGGCGAAATATATGAACTACGAGCAATTAAATATTATGTCAAAGATAAAAAACCTAGTCATTTTATTTATTATATTTCTTTAGATAATTTAGTTTTTAGTCTGAACTACGTAGGATGTAATTTATTATTGCCCATAAATATAAAAGGTTTGTACTATTATGAATTAGAATGATCTTTTGATATAAATCATGTGTTATTACCATCTGCAGTGGGATATATATTGTTAGATATTTTGATAAATCATTGCAACTTAGCGTCCGCATTGGGAAATGTTTTATCAAATCATTTTTCTCGCGGAGAATTTTTTTGTTACTTTTTTTGTGTAGTTGACAAAAAAAATATATTAAAAATATTCAAAAATATTCTTTAATTTTACCTAATGAATAAAAAAATGAAAAAAATTTTTTTATTAATAATATTGTGTCTAATATTATTTTTATGTTTTAATCAAATACATAGATATAATATTTACAATGGTAATATTATTATTTGTATAAATAATGAAATAGAAGATACGGTTTATGTTGAAATTTATTTAGATGATAGAAAAATATTATCAAATTTATTAACTAATGGATATATACATAATTATAAATTTTATCCAATAAAGGTAAATTTTGGTAATCATAAACTGAAATTTAAAATAAATAATAAAGAATATTTTACCAAATTTTTTTCGTTGCCAATAAAATGGATTTATATTGGCATATTAAATGATAATAACAATTATGATATTAAAATTAAAAAATATTATAATCCTATAAAAGTTTTATAATTTTAAAATTTTAAAAGGAAATAAATTAAATGAATATTAAATTTGACAGTAGGTACAAATTCACCGCCAAAGAGCTGGACAATGAGACCAGCTTCACGTGTTGAAATAAATTAAAATCCATAAAATTATGAAATCAAAAATTAAAATTTTACTTTTTATTAGTTTGATATTTTGTGTCTTAATATCTTGTAATAAAAAGAGTGTAGACAATAATGAAAGCGTATCAGTCAAAGACACGATAGTAAATAATGAAAAATCAAAAGACTCCATAGCTGATAAAAAAATTGTAAATGTGGAATTAGAAAAAAAGAATGCAAATAATCTAAAAATGCTGAGTGGCATTTGGGGAGAAGAAGGAGAAAATGCATTTTTTATTATAAAAGAAGATACATTACAATATTTTGAAGATTTTGAAAGCATGAATGGTATTTATTATTTAATTACATACAAGAATGCTTTATTAACTATAAAAAATTTAGATGGCAAAATATGTCTTCAACATAAAGTGTTAAAATTAACCAAAGATAGTCTAATAATAATGTGGGAAGATGGTACTATAATGCCATTGATAAAATTTGGAGATGATACATGGAATATATCTGGTTCACATAATGAAGGAAACTAAATCATAATAGAATTTAATGTATTATGGATAAATTTAATAGAAATTATGGTTTTTAATTTACTAATTAAAAAAATATGAGAAGTAGAAGTACAAGTGTTATTATTAAATACATTTTTTTTATTTGTTTTTTGATGATATTTAATAATCTTTTTGCGGAAGATAATTTCAGAAAAAATAATAAAATTTTCCCCGATGATTGCGATACTTTATATTACATTACAGAGGAATATAGAGTAGAAAAAATCATAAAACTTCAAAAAAAAGATATTTATCTGATTTATTTAACTAATTCCACAAGAGATAAAATTTATACTGTCATTTCTGTAAAATATGTTAATAAGAAACTGAGTGAATTATATAAAGAACTAAAAGAAATAAATGAAATAAATGAAGGTGAAATTTTTACATTTCAATTATATTATCTAAAACCACATTGCAAAGATGACATAATAATTGGAGATAAATATTTTTCAGGTTATTATTATATAAATGGAGAAAAAATATTTTTGCCACAAAATATAATAAAAGGAGATTTATTTATTACTCCAAATTTAAGCGTATTATATTATATTAATATTTTAGCCACTGATATAAATGAATAATGATTTTATGAGAAATTTATTTTTGATATTATTTTTTATAAATTTTTTTGTAGCCTTGCATGCTCAAGAAAACTTAGTATATAATGGTAGTTTTGAAGAATATTATTATTGTCCATGTGAATTAAATAAGATAGATACTATTGCTTGCAAAGGGTGGCGGTCGCCGAATGATGCAACACCTGATTATCTCAATAGATGTTGGGTAAACATAACTGAAAAATATTTTTGTGAACATAGATATGAAGAGCTTGCAAGCTACACTCAAAAAACAGGTGATGGTTATATGGGTTTAGCATTGATAGGAGTTAAATATTTCTGGATGGAGCATATTCAAAGTCAGTTATTAGAGCCATTAGAAGCTGGCAAGCGATATAAAGTGAGTTTTTGGGTACGCCTTGCCTATAAACATAGTGATTATGCCACATATAATATTGGTTTATATTTTTCAAAAGATCCAGATATTGTGGGTAAAAAATATAATGTATCAAGCTATTTGCGATACATGACACCAGAGCTACGTGCACATATAAAAAATCCAGATGGTAACTTCATAACTGATACTAACTGGGTAGAGATTAGTGGTATATATACTGCACAGGGTGGGGAGCAATATATAACGATAGGAATGTTTTGGGACGACACCCCAGCAATAGTAGAAGCATACAATAAATATAAAGAAAATAATACAACCCATAATCAAAAACTTCTAAGCAAAGCGATAAAAAATAATTTATTAGCTGAAAATAAAAATGTTTATAAGTCAATGTATGAGTACATTCGTCGTTATTATAAATATTTCAAACCTGAACTGAAAATACCATATTACCTAATAGATGATGTGAGTGTAGTGAAATTAGAAGAATGAAAAAATCCATTATATGAAATAAAATCTTCAATACCTTCCTTTCAGCGAGCTAACCATATCCAAGAAAAAACACCATGTTATCTCAAAATTCATCCATCTTGTTTTGTATAATCCGCATTTGGAAATGATTTCCAAACAATTCTGTATGAGCAATACACAAATTACCCTGGATAAAATCAAAATAGCATTTCAAATCAAGTACTATTATAGATAATATTTACACCTCTATCATTTTATCTTCTTCCATGTCGTAGAGCTCATTATTTATTATCTCTTCATTATCAGTGTCTACATTTATTATAGTTTCTATATAATCTTTTAAGAATGAATTATAAATTTTAATAGAGGTAATACATTTAATATTTTCTAATTCATTAATTATCTGATTAGAAACAGTTTTTCCTAATTTGAGACATAGATTTTTGCCATTAGTATTAATGTTAAAAAATAAAGTATTTTTTCCTTCAAGGTTTTCAATTAATTCAAGTACTTTTAGCCAATCCTCATCAGTAGGTTCCTGTAGTGAGATGATGATTTTAGCTTTATCAAAAGCTTTTTGTATATCTTCTATAGTATAGATACTATTAACAGACAAGAAAGCTTGATTGGAATTTTTATTAATTTGCCATTTGCCAAGGAAAAAATAAGGATTATCTAATTTTAGTAAAGACTGAGCATAGCTGAAATCATTTCTAAAAAATCTAAGAGAATAATTAGCATTAAAATCAGAAACTTCAGCTATTAGAAAAGGATTACCATTTTTATCATTTCTAGATTGCAGTGATTGTACTAATCCGCCAAAGAAAATTTGTTTACCATCTTCTGTAGTTTTACTAATATCGCTTAGATTATTTGTTGTAAAAAATCTCAATAAATGTTTTATAGGATCTAAAGGATGACCAGAGAGGTAAAAATCTAATGCTTCATGTTCTTTTTCTATTAAAGTTTTATAATCCCATTCATCGCAATCTGGCATTGGGAATTCAGAGACTATTTCTTCATCACCAAACAGGCTAGCAGTAGCATTGTGCGAAGATTGATAATCATTAGCAAAACGTAGCAATCTATCTACAGAATTTTCATTATTATCGTAAACATAAAAAAATTGAGATCTTTTAAGTTTAAGGCTATCAAAAGCACCTGCCTGAGCTAGAGCTTCTACGACTCTTTTATTTATAGATTTAGAACCTATGCGGCGAGCAAAATCAGTAATATTTTTAAAAGGACCATTGGCTTCTCTCTCTATCATGATAGCTTCTGCACCGATATTTCCGACATTTTTTATACTATTTAAACCGAAACGAATAGTTTTATCATTTATTACAGTGAAATTAGTATTAGATTCATTGATATCTGGGCCGAGCACCTTGATACCAAGTCTATCGCATTCGCTGAGCATTTTATTGAGTTCATTTAGGCTAGTATGTGTCAATACACTAGCCATAAATTCAGCAGTGTAGTTAGCTTTCAGAAAAGCAGTTTGGTACGAGATGATAGAATAAGCCACAGAATGAGATTTATTAAAGCCATAGTTCCCAAACTGAGCCATATCATCATATACTTTTTCAGCTATTTCCTTAGAAATATTATTTTTTACACAACCATCAATAAATTTTACTTTCATTTGTTGAATGAGTTCAGGGATTTTCTTTCCCATAGCTTTTCGTAGAGTATCAGCTTCAGCTTTAGAGAAACCAGCCATTTTTTCACTTAATTGCATTATTTGCTCTTGATAGATCATTATACCATAAGTGTCTTCTAGTACCTCGGCCATTATTTTATGATGGTATTTGATAGGTTCTTGACCATTTTTTCGTTTAATATAGCTAGGAATATATGACATAGGACCAGGTCTATATAGTGCATTCATAGCTACCAGATCATCTATGACAGTAGGTTTCAGATCTTTTAGATATTTTTGCATACCAGGAGACTCAAATTGGAAAACTGCCACTGTAGATCCATTTTGATATAATTCGAAAGTTTTTTTATCATTTAAAGGAATATCATCAATATCTAATTTGATTTTTTTTCGTTTATAAATAATCTCAAGGGTATCTTTGATGATAGATAAAGTTTTGAGTCCTAGGAAGTCCATCTTTAGCATACCAGCTTTTTCTATATCTTTACCTTCGAATTGTACCACTGGGATGGGAGAATCTTTAGCCTGAGCTATAGGTACGAAGTCTGTAATATCTGATGGGCTGATAATGACACCACAAGCATGCACACCTGTAGATCTCACATTACCTTCTAGAGTCATAGCTATGTTGATCACTTGCTTAGCTTCTAAGTCTTCGTCATACAATTGTTTGAATTCTGGTGACTCTTCTAAAGCTTTACTAAGTGTGGTGCCAGGACGAGCAGGAATGAGTTTAGCTATTTTATCTGCTTTAGTGAGAGGAATGCCTTTTACACGACAAACGTCTCTAATAGCCATACGTGCTTGCATAGTCTGGAAAGATACTATCTGTGCTACTCTGTCACTACCATATTTTTCTATTACATAGTTTAAGACACTTTGCCTACCAGCATCATCGAAATCTACATCTATATCAGGCATAGATATACGTTCTGGATTTAGAAATCTCTCGAATAGAAGTTTATACCTTAGAGGTTCTACATTTGTGATGCCTATACAATAAGACACTATAGAGCCTGGAGCAGATCCACGTCCTGGACCTACTAATACACCCATTTGTCTAGCAGCTTTGATGTAATCTACTACAATGAGAAAATATCCTGCAAAGCCCATTTTTTTTATTACTTCTAGCTCATATTCTATTCTTTCATTCACTTCTTCTGGTATAGGATCGCCATATTTAGTTTTAGCACCTTCAAAAGTAAGAAATGATAAATAGTCAAAATCATCAATGAAATTATCTGGTAGAGTATATTTAGGTAAAATAATATCATTTTCTATAGAGTAAAGTTCTACTTTTTCAGCTATTTCTA
>LUZL01000267.1 GCA_001603615.1 Bacteroidales bacterium Bact_20
TATTATACATTTTTCTTTAAAAAATTGCTAATTTTGAATAAATTTTAAAAAATGTTATATTTAAATTAGATTTTTTAATAAAATGGTGGAAAATAAAAAAATATTTATTGAGATAGATCCTAATGCTGGATTTTGTTTTGGGGTAACAAATTCTATAAAAAAAACTGAAGAGCTTTTAAAAGATAAAGATGAAATATATGTGATAGGAGAGCTAGTGCATAATGAAGAGGAATTATCTAGATTAATGAAACTAGGTATGAAAAAGATTTCACATAATGATATCGTATCACTAAAGAACAAAGAGATTATTATCAGAGCTCATGGAGAGCCACCTAGTACATATGAAAAATTAAAAGATAGTAATGCGACAATATATGATTTCACCTGCCCTATTGTTTTACTTTTACAAAAAAAAATAAGTTTGGTAACGGATAAAATGCTACAAATGAATGGACAAGTAGTCATCTATGGCTTGAAAAATCATCCAGAAGTAATAGGGTTAATGGGACATGCAAATAATATTGGAGTAGTTGTAGAAAATTTAGAACAAGCCATGCAACTGCCCTTAGATAAACCGATAGCACTTTTTTCACAAACTACCAAAGATAGAGAAGGGTTTGAAGAAATAAAAGAATATTTCGAAACTCAACTAAGCAAACGTAATATACATTTCGAATCTTATGCGACAATGTGCAAAATAGTAGCTAAAAGAGCCCCAGCCTTGCAAAAATTTGCTAAAGAACATGATTTTTTAATATTCGTGAGTGGCAAAGATAGCTCCAATGGCAAATATTTATATAAAATCGCTAAAACTGCTAATCCAAATACTTTATTCGTATCTGAACTAAAAGAAATAGATAAAATAGTAATACCTTCAGAAATAAAATCTATAGGTATCAGTGGAGCTACATCTACACCACTAAGTTTAATAGAATTGATAAAAGAGAGATTAGAAACCAGATTAAATAGATAGAAAAATTTGCATACATATTTTTTGATTTTATTAAAAATAATAAACAATCTTTAAGTTTATTTAAAATAATTTATTCATAAGCTTTTATCTCCAAAATATTTTGTAAATTTCAAGGATATAAAAAATATAAATGCTTAAATAAATGGTAAGATTTATGTCATAAATAAAGTTTTTTATCATATATTTTTGTAAGTAGAATTAGGCGTTTAATAAATAACTCAATTATTATTAATGTATCAGAAATAAATTTATTTACTTTTTTTTACATTTTTAATTATATTTGTAATAAAAATTTATATTTTAAATACAAAACATAATCTATGGATTTTAATATTTTTCTATTGATTGGCGTCATTATTTCTATCATTGTTTTTTTTGCATCTTTTTTTAAACGTTGGAATGTACCACTCATTTTAATAGCTTTAGCTATTGGTATAATATTTGGCAGTGATGTAACGGGTATTATATATTTTGATAATACTGAGCTCACAAAACAAATCACTGATATTGCTTTAATGTTTATATTATTTGCTGGTGGTTATGATACTAGATTTAAAGACTTAAAATATGTATTAAAGCCTGCATTATTACTCTCTAGCGTTGGTGTTGTATTGACAGCTGTGTTATGTGCATTATTGTTTTCTTTAATTTTTAAATGGGATTTTTTACAATCATTGTTATTGGCTGCTATCATATCATCTACTGATGCGTCAGCAGTTTTTTCTATACTTAGAAAAAGTAATATAGATAAAGAAACTACATCTTTAGCCAAATTAGAATCTGCTACTAATGATCCTATGGCTATTATATTCACTACATTGATAATTCAAATAATTTTAGGTAATAATTTTAATACTTTTACTACAATATTAATGTTTTTATGGGCATTTATTGGAGGTATAGCTTTAGGCATTTTAATTGGTTTTTTAGGGAAAATTATTATAAAAAAAATCAAAGATCTAGATGCAGGTTATTATCATTTGTTTATTATTGGGTTAATATTTTTAAGTTTTAGTATAGCGGAGCTATGTAAAGCTAATGGACTGATGGCAGTATTTTTTACTGGATTGATATTAGGTAATACGAAACTACCTTATGATAATAGAATTTCTACATTCACTGACACACTGTCGTTTATTACTAATGTAATGATTTATGTATTATTAGGTCTTTTAGCTTTCCCAAGTAAATTTCCAGATATTTGGCTATATGGGGTGGGATTGTTTTTAATTTTGACTTTAGTAGCTAGGCCTGTTACAGTTTTTTTATTAACTTCTTTTTCTAAATTATCTATTCAGAAAAAAACTTTTATTAGTTGGAATGGCATCAGAGGGACAGTTCCTATTGTTTTAGCTACTTACCCTATAATATTAGGTTTAGATCCAGCTCATAGAATGTTTAATATCATTTTTATCGCTGTGATATTATCTGTTTTAGTTCAGGGAACTACTTTGAATAAAATGGCTAGTTTATTAAAATTGTCTAATAAAAAAAGAAAACATAATTTTAATTCTATGGAATTAGTTACTGTGCATGATACAGATGTGGAATTAATAGAAATTTTTATTGATGAAGAAATATACAGCGGAGAATGTATCATAGCTGATTTAGAATTACCTCCCAATAGTACTATTACTATGATTAATAGAAATGATGAAGTAATAGCTCCGTCTGGACAAACTAAAATACTACCAGGAGATATTTTGTATGTATTAGTAGAAAAAGAAAATGTTGATATTGTTATTGATAAATTATTAAGTAAATTTGAAAAAATTAATTATTAATATTTTCACAATTGTAATTTTATTAAATTTGCAAAAAAAGGATGAGAACATTTATAAATATAATTTCTTTTATTTTTATTTTAATAAGTTTTAATTTATCTGCTCAAAACTCTAATGATGTTAAGCTATCTAAATTTGATGCTTACATTGATTTAGCAAATTTATATCAGTATCTTACTCAATCTCATCCTAACATTAATGAAGTTTCAGATTCAGTTTATTTAAAGAATGCATTTTCTAATCTTTTCTTCTCTATTGAGGATAGCATTAGTATTAATGAGTTTTTCATTAGATTAATTACTATTTTTTCTAAAATTGATGATTCGCATTTAATGTTAAATATGGAATATTATGCATATCAAAAGGTACTTCCTAAATTTTTCGGTGGTGTAGTAGCTTTTGATAATGGCAAGATTTATTTATTAAAAGACTTAGCCAATGATTCGTTTTTTGTAAACACTCGCATATTATCTATAAATAATATTGATGCTGCAGATATATACAATACATTATCTAATTTATCTAATGCAGATATAGGACTTAGAGCTACTAAAGACCATAATGCTTCTTTATTATTTTATTATTATTTTCCTATTATCTATCAAGTAAAAAATTTTAACTCTTGTATACTGCTCAATGAAATGGCAAATGATACTTTCGCTTATAGTATAGATGGCATCTCTATGCGAGATAAAGAAAATTCTCAGTCGTTTTTCTCTCCCTATTTACAAGATCTTGATAATCCATATAGATTTGCTATATATCCAACACTAAATACTGCTTACCTATATGTTTCTGATTTTTTAAACGATTCATATAATACTCCAAATCAGTTAATGCCCATAGTTTTATCTAATTTAAGGAAATACAAAATAGATAACTTAATCATAGACTTACGTGGTAATCTGGGTGGATATGTGAGTGTAGCTGAAGATTTTTTAAAATATCTAATGACAGAACCTTTCATGTTTGTTAAAACTTTCAAAGCAAATCCAAGCAAATGGACAGACAAAATAGTACTGAGCTCTACTCCTTATCAAAGTGAATGGTATAATATTATGTTAACACTTAATTCTATTAATAACAAAGAAATGCGATTATTAAAAGCTGGGTATAATGGGACTAACGTATATGAAGAGAATAAAATGATAAAACCACACAAAAAACATTATACTGGTAATATTTATGTTTTGACAAATGGTGGTAGTATTTCTGCTGCTGCTCTGACTGCTAATCTTTTGTCTCATCGTCCAAATACTTATTTAGTAGGATTACCACCAGGTGGTAGTAAAAGAGGTACTTTCGGACAAAGTAAACGAATTTATTTACCTAACTCTAAAATTTCTATGTCTATTAGTTTAATAGAGTTTACACAATTTCCAGAGTATAACCGTGAACCAATAGATATTGATTTCCCTTTAGATTGGTCTCAGCCTAACTTTAACGATCCTATTAAAGATCCTTGGGTGCAGTTTGTTATTAATAAAATTAATAGGAAATAATTATAATGAGAAAAATATTGTTTTTTTTAATATTTTTAAATGCTATATGTTTATCAGCACAATATATAGATGATTCAGTAATATTGTCGCCTTTATACAAAGATCCTCGTGTAGATAAGAAATCATTCGCATTTATTCTTTATAGTACTAACAAACAAGAATCATTATTATCTATAAATTCCTTTAAGCCATTAATACCAGCTTCTGTTAATAAATTAGTAACAGCTGTATCAGCATATTACTATCTCGGTGATAATTTTAGATTTAATACTTATGCTTATCTGAGTGGTGAACAAACTAACAATATTTGGAATGGTAATATTTATATATATGGTACTGGAGATCCATTAATTGGAGATGATTTCCCAGATAAAAACAATTTTTTTGATTCTTTAGCTTATATTTTAAAAAAAATAGGTATAGACACTATAAATGGTAATATCATCGCAGATGCTAGCTATTTTGGTAGAGAAATTGTTCCCCCAACATATGAATCAGAAGATTTAGGTAATTATTATGGTGCTGGAGCCTCATCATTGATTTATAATGGTAATGTATGGAAAATAGCTTATAAATTAACTGCTGATTATGGAAAAACTGCTACTATATTATTTACTGTTCCAGAGATCCCACATGTTAATTATCAGAATAGAGTGAAGGTAGCTAATCGCAACTACGGGAACTATACTAATGTCATAGGCAAGCCACTTGAGAAATCTTATATTTTTTCTGGTACAATTCCCAAAGGTAGAGGAGATACGATTTACGTTAAAGCTTCTAGTCCAGATCCAGCTTATGGTTTTGCATGGAAAACTAAACAATCTCTTTCTACAAATGGCATATTTCTTAATGGTAATCTTATCTCCTCCTACGAGGATACTATTGTCTACGATAATAAATATTTAATTCTTAATTATCAATCATTGCCACTAGATAGTATTATTTCTTTTACAATGAGAAATAGTTATAATGTAGGATCAGAAGCTCTTGCAAAAGCAATATCAAAAAAATATGGTGACGGTTCTTATAAATCTTATGGTTCTTTAGCTAAAAAAATGTTATATAAATATGGAGCCGATACTATAGATATAAAAATCTGTGATGGTAGTGGACTTAGTAGAAAAAATTTATTGACAGCAGATGCATTGCTTACAATATTGATAGCGTCTCAAAAAGAATATTGGCATAATGCTTTGAATAATTCATTAGCTATAGCAGGTGTTAATGGAACATTAAAAAATTTTTTAAAAGATACTCCATTAGCAAATAATTTGAGAGCCAAAAGTGGTTATTTACGATATACTCGTGGCTTTGCAGGATACTTTGATTTGCCAGATTCTATGGATACTATTGCTTTTGTAATTTTAGTAAATAATTTTAATGCTGACACTAAATATTTAACTAAAAATATAGAAACTGTCCTATTAAATTCTTATAATGAACTGACTAATAAATACCGAGCGTGTCAAAATAATAATAACAATAAAAATTAATAAACATTAATTTAATAGAAAATTTCTATAACTAATTAATTAGTTTTTATAACCTTAAGGCTGAGATCCAAGCTGGCATAATGATGAGTCATATATCCACTAGAAATATAATCTACACCTGTTTCAGCATAATCTTTTATGTTTGTTAGATTAATGCCACCGCTCACTTCTATTTCTTTTTTACCATTTATGATAGCTACAGCTTGTTTCACATCATTTATATTAAAGTTATCTAACATTATACGAAATACTGAATCAAATTGCAATATTTCTTTTACATTTTCTAAACTACGAGCTTCTACTTCAATAGGTATGGATAGATTATTATTTTTTAAATATTTTTCTACTTTACTAATAGCTTGTGATACACCACCAGCGAAGTCTATATGATTATCTTTTATTAATATCAAATCATCTAAACCAAAGCGATGATTGTATCCACCACCTAGTCTGACGGCTTCTTTTTCTAATTCCCTTAATAATGGTGTAGTTTTTCTAGTATCTAAAAGCTTAGCTTTAGTATGAGATATTTTATCAACCATTTTTCGTGTGGTAGTCGCTATGCCAGACATTCTCTGCATAAAATTGAGCAGAACTCTTTCTATGGCTAGCATAGACTGTTGTTTACCATATAATTTAAAAACTATGTCTCCTGGTACTATTGATTCTCCATCAGATTTTAAAAGATTAAGAGAAATGGTCGGGTCAAAATAATGAATAAGTTGTTTAGCAAAAGAAATACCAGCAATAATGCCTTTCTCTTTAACATATAATGCAGTATTTCCCATAGTTTGTGGATCTATAATAGCTAGAGAAGTGTGATCTCCCTCACCTATGTCTTCTGCTAATGACCATTTAATTATTTCTTCTAATTTTAACCTTTCCATTGTATAAAATTACCAAATTAATTAATTTCAAAATTGTCCCAATCAAGAGAAAAAGGCAGTTTTTTTCTAATTTTAACTAAATCATCATAATTAGTATGCACTACATAAACATTCTCATCTTGAGTAGCTTCTAAAATCATGTTCCCAGCTGGATCTATGCACATAGTACCACCCATATACTCAAACCCATTACCATCCTTACCCACTCTATTTACTCCTATTACATAAGCTTGATTTTCTATTGCTCTAGCTATTAATAAATTCTTCCAATGATTATATCTTTTTGTAGGCCAATTAGATACATATACTAATACATCATAATCAAAATGACCATTCTTTATTTTATTTTTATTAAATACAGGGAAACGAATATCATAGCATATATATGGGCGAATATTCCATCCTAGATAAGGGATTGTGATTATTGCTTTGCCTTTAGTGAAATAAGTATTTTCCTCTGCAAGAGAAAAAAGATGTGCTTTATCATATTTATAAATTTCACCATCAGGAGTAAAAAATATAAATCTATTAAATATTTTATCCTTCTCATTAATCATAAAGCTTCCACAGATAGCAACATTATAATTTTTAGCTAAAGATATTAACTTATTAATCATCTGGCTATCCATACTTTGAGCAATTTCAGGGTTTTTAGTAGCATAAGCGGTAGTGCATACCTCTGGACAAACTAAAATATCAATATCATATTTAATAGATTTATTAATGGCTAACTCAATTTTTCTAAGATTATCTTCAATATCTAACCATGTAATATCTGCCTGAAACAGAGCCCATGATATAGTAGATTTCATAATATTAGATTAAAACAAATTAACAAAAGAATATAAATTTATTTAAAAACTTATTTAAGTTTCTTTTTACTAGTTTTATTATTTTCTAGAAGTATCCAAGCTATAGTAGAAGCCACAAAAATAGAGGAATAAGTACCAATTACGACACCTATAATCATAGCAAAAGTAAAGCCCTGTATTACTTCACTACCAAGTATAAATATTGCTAAAAGTACAACCAATGTAGTACCAGCAGTATTTACAGTACGAGATAGAGTAGCATTAATTGCTTCATTCATATTTTGCTTTAATGATCGCTTAGGATACAATGCATTAATTTCTCTAATTCTATCAAAAACTATAACTGTATCATTTATAGAATAACCAATAATAGTAAGTATAGCTGCTAAGAAATTTTGATCTATCTCTAAATTGAAAGGCAAAATACCGTAAAATATACTAAATAGCCCAATAACTATTAACGTATCATGAAATAAAGCTACAGTAGCACCGAGACTATATTGCCATTTTTTGAATCTAATCATAATGTATAAAAATATGGCTAGCAGAGCAATAGCTACTGATATAAAAGCAGACCGCTGGATATCTCTAGCTATACTAGGCCCCACATTCTGAGAACTCATAATACCTATGACTTTATTAGGATTATCTGTAGAGAAATCTTCTATAGATATAGGATTTTGATAAAAATCTTTAACACCTTGATAAATAGCATTTTCTATGATATAACCCGCATTTTTAGAAGTATCATTTAGCATATATTTAGTTACTATACGCACTTGATTATTATTACCATAAATTTTAACTTCTGGTACTTCCTTTAAAACTTTAAAAAGTGAAGATTGTACTTCTGTAGCCTTAACTGGTTGATCAAAACGAACAACATAAACTCTACCACCAGAATAATCTATCCCTAATTGTAATCCTTTAGTAGAAAGTGACACAATAGATGCTAAAATTATAATACCTGAAACTATAAAATATATTTTGTACTTACTAATAAAATCTATTTTAGTGTTTGCAAGAAAATTTTTAGAAAATGTGTTGTAAAAAGAAACATTTTTACCTCTATCTAAAAGAATTTCAATAAATAATCTAGTTACAAGTAGAGCAGAGAACATAGAAGTGAGAATACCAATTACTAAAGTAGTAGCGAAACCTTGCACAGGTCCCATTCCGAATATTAATAATACTATACCAGCTATTATAGTAGTTACATTACCATCTATGATAGCAGAGTAAGAATTTTTATATCCATCTTTAATAGCCAGCCTCAATCCTTTTCCAGCATTTAATTCTTCTTTAATACGTTCATTTATAATTACATTGGCATCAACAGCCATACCCAAAGATAAAACTATACCAGCGATACCAGGCAAAGTCAACGTAGCACCTATAGACGCTAAAATACCAAAAATCATCAACATATTGATAATTAATGCTATACTAGCACCTATACCTGCTGTTCCATAAAAAACAATCATATAAATAAGTACTAAAACAAAAGCTACAATAAAAGCTATTATACTAGAATTAATAGCTTCGGAACCTAAAGAAGGTCCTACCACATTCTCTTCAATGATACGAGCTGGTGCGGGTAATTTACCTGCATTTAATACAGTAGCCAAGTCCTGGGCTTCTTCTATAGTGAAATTACCTGATATTTGAGATCTAACATTTGGTATCTCAGATTGTACCACAGGATAAGAATAAACAACATTATCCAATACTATAGCTATACTACGTCCAATATTTTTAGATGTCAAGTCTTTCCATACTTTAGCACCCTCAGAATTCATCTGCATATCTACAATGACATTCCCATATTGATCTACATCTTGTCTAGCACTCACTATCACATCACCTTCTAATGGAGCTTTATTAGTCAGAGGATTTACCTTTAAAGCTACTAACTCATAAACATTTCTAGTATTAGCGATGGGTTTAGAACTCCATACAAATTTTACATCTCTGAAAAGATCTTGCGTTAATCTCAAATATTCATTTATTTTTGCAGTATCTTTAGCATATGCATAACCTATTAGTGGTCCTTCACCATAAAATTGTTGATTACCTTCTGATCTAACATTAATATTCAAATAAGCAAACAAAGGATTTTCTTGTTTGAATTGTTCAAGTTGAGCATTTTCTGTCAAATTATTATCCAAAGGTTGATTATCTAAAGATTTCAATTGTTGAGCTAATATACTTGTATCTTTACTTTGTTGAGCTATTTGATTAGTATCTTGTATGTTAGCTAATGTATCTCCAATTAAGCTAAGAGAATCACTAGTTTTCAAAATTTGTGCTAATCTTTTATTAGCTTGTTCTAATCTCGGAGCTATTTCTGTAAGATTCCATGTTTCCCAGAATTCTAATTTAGCAGTAGTTTGTAGAATGCTTCTAACACGATTAGGATTATCTACACCAGGTAATTCTATTAAAATACGACTTTGACCAACTAATTTTTGAATATTAGGTTGAGTAACACCAAACTTATCAATACGTTTACGAATTACTATAAAAGTATTATTAAAAGCAGACTCTATTTCATTTTTTAAATAATTAATTACATCTTGATCTGTAGAGTTTACATTTAAAATATCACTAGTTTCACGAGATAAGAAATAAGTCACTAGAGGTTGATTGGGATCAATTTTTTTTAATTCTTCAGCAAATAGATCTACAAAAGAACCACTGCTAGAAGTTCTTCGCTGCTGAGCATTTTTAAGAGCTTGATCAAGCTTAGGATCATTCTTTTTAGCAGCCAAAGATTTAATAATAGCAGCATCATCTACCTCAATAGTAAGGTTCATACCTCCTTTAAGGTCTAATCCTAGTTGCAGCTCTTTTTGTTTACATTCAGCATAGTTATATTTTTTTACAAGTATGTTGTAAACAGTGACATCCATCATTGAGTCTAAATATTGACTTTGACGAGCTCTAGCTATGGAATCTACATATATCATTTTTTTGATAGAATCGCCATTAGCTAATTTTTCTGCTAATCTGTATGTCTCTTCAGAATAAGCATATTCTTGAGCTTTCTTTTCAACACTTCTAGTACAAAGAGTGAAAGACAATGAAAATACAGATGCCAATAAAAAAAGGATAACAAAAAACCAAATAGTACCTTTTAAACGCATAATCTTATTATTTTTTAAAAATTTTTATGAATTGCAAAAATAAATTAAAATTTTGAAATAAAAATTAATATTTTAAAAAAATTTTTAAAAAGTATAATAATTTTTAGTATAAATGTGCGATATATCACAAAATATATCTTAAAATATTAAGTTTGCATTATGAAAAATACCATTAAATAAAAAATATGTTATTGAAAATTATTTTTATAATTCAGTAAAATATATAAATATAAAGCAAAATTTAGATGTATATTAAAACAGCATTATTACAATAAAATTTATTATTTTTTGTACTTCATATACCATCTTATACAAAATATTTATCAAAAAATTTTTTTATCATTTTATCAACTATTATAATATTTTAATTTTTATAAAGCATACCATTATTATTTTGAAAGATCAAAATCTTTTAAAATAATATTTTTTATTTAAACTTTTATGCTTTGTTGTCCTAATTGTTCTGCAATAAATTTTTGTACAAAATGTGATGTATAGCCTTTATCTATTGATAAAATCTCTGGTAATGAGCCATTAAATATTACTTCGCCGCCCATGCTACCACCTTCTGGTCCCATATCAATAATATGATCACAGTGTGTAATTACTTCTAAATTATGCTCTATTACTATTACAGTATTTCCTATATCTACCAATTTATCTAATGTTTTTAGTAATATAGAAATATCTTCAAAATGTAAGCCTGTGGTAGGTTCATCTAAAATATATAAAGTTTTCCCCGTAGATTTTTTTATCAGTTCAGTAGCTATTTTTACTCTTTGAGCTTCTCCACCGCTTAATGTTACAGAAGATTGGCCTAATCTAATGTAGCCCATACCAATGTCGTTAATCATTTTAATACTTCGCTGCAGTCTTGGTTGACCATCAAAAAAATTATATGCTTGTTCGAAAGTCATTTCTAGAACTTCACTGATATTTTTACCTTTAAATCTTATTTCTAAAGTTTCTCTATTATATCTTTTTCCATTACAAGTCGGGCAAGTAGCATAAACATTATCCATAAATTTCATCTCATAAACCAAATATCCTGTGCCCTTACAAGTATCACATCTACCACCTCCTACATTAAAGCTAAATCTACTTTTGGTATAACCTCGCATCTTAGATTCTGGTTGCTGTGCAAATAATTCTCTTATATAATCAAATATTCCTATATATGTAGCTGGATTGCTACGTGGTGTCCTCCCTATAGGTGATTGATCTATTATAATGATTTTATCAATGTTTTCTACACCTTCTATCTTTTCATATGGGAGACAATTATGATAAGATTTATTTAAAATATTGAAAATAGCAGGATACAAAGTCTCGGTTATCAGACTGGATTTACCACTACCAGAAACACCTGTAATACCTATCAATTTATTAAGTGGGAAACTTACATCTATATTTTTTAAATTATGTCCAGAAGCACCTAGAATTGTCAATATTTTACCATTACCAGGTCTTGGTTCTAGTTTTGGAGCAAATTTTTTCTTACCACTTAAATATTGGCAAGTCAATGAATCACAATTAATTAAATCCTCGGGTGATCCCTGAGCAATAATTTTACCACCGTGCTCACCAGCACCAGGACCGAAATCTACTATTTGATCTGCAGAAAGCATCATATCTCTATCGTGCTCTACTACTATGATTGAATTATCTAAATCTTTTAGTTTAATTAATGAGTTTATTAACTGCTGGTTGTCTCTCTGATGTAGTCCTATACTAGGTTCGTCTAGAATATACAAAACTCCTGTCAATCCAGTACCTATCTGGGTAGCTAATCTTATTCGCTGAGCTTCGCCTCCAGATAAACTATATGTAGGTCTATTAAGTGTAAGGTATGATAGTCCTACATCTAGTAAAAAATTCACTCTTGTTCTTAATTCTTTTAAAAGTTCTTTTGCGATTATATTTTGTTTATCATTGAATATTTTTGGTAAATTATCTATCCAGTTTATTAGAGCTGTCATCTCCAAATTAGAGACTTCAGCTATATTTTTATTATCTATTTTGAAATATAAACTTTCTTTTTTTAGTCTAGCTCCTTCGCATGTAGGGCAAGGTTTGATGATTTGAAAAACATTTGCCCATTTATGCATCATTGCATTATCAGCCTCAGCTAATTTATTAACTATGTTAATGATACCATCAAAATTAAGTTGATAATCAGATGTTACACCAATATCTTTATAATTGACATTTATTATCTCGTCTGTACCATATAATAATGTTTGAATAAGTTCATCTGGGAAATTTTCTATAGGATCATCAAGTGTGAGGTCATATTTTTGTAAAATAATTTCTAATTGTCTAAAAGTCCAATTATTTTTGTATTCACCAAATGGAGCTATGCCTCCCTCTCTCACACTTTTACTTCTTTCTGGGAAAATTTTATCTAGATCTATCTCACTCACATAGCCCAATCCTCTACAAGTAGGGCATGCACCATAGGGAGAATTAAAAGAAAAAGTATTAGGTTCAGGTAGTGGATATGAAATACCAGTATCTTCACACATTAAATTTTTTGAATAGTAGGTAGGCGCATCATCATGTAAGATTATTAAATTGCCTCCACCGTATTTGAGAGCCAGATCTACACTATTTTTTAATCTTTTTACTTTTGTAGTATTCACATCTAATTCATCTATCCATAGTTCTATATCATGAGTCTGGTAGCGTTCTAGTTTCATACCCTGTTTGAGAGTAGTTAGCTTACCGTCTATTCTCATTTGTTCAAATCCGAGTTTGGCATATCTTTCGAAAAGTTCTCTGTAATGTCCCTTGCGAGCCTTCACTAGTGGAGCTAATATATGAATATGCTCTCCTTTATATTTTTCTTGTATTTTTTGTATTATTTCATCTATTGAAAGCTGTAGCATAGGTTTGCCAGTCATATATGAGTATGCAGTAGATACTTTAGCATACAGCAATCGTAAATAATCATATATCTCTGTAACTGTGCCTACAGTGGAACGAGGATTTTGAGAAATAGTTTTTTGCTCAATAGCTACTACAGGAGGTATGCCTGTAATATTATCTACATCTGGTCTATCAAACATACCTACAAATTGTCTGGCATATGCACCGAAGGTTTCCATATATCTACGCTGTCCTTCAGCAAAAATAGTATCAAAAGCTAATGAAGATTTCCCACTACCACTCAACCCTGTGAAAACTATTAATTTATGTAATGGTATTTCTAGTGAAATATTTTTTAAATTATGTACTCTAGCTCCTTCTATTATTATATTTTCATTAGACATTTTTTTCTCTCCTACACTAGAAAAAATTAATTTGCAAAATTAATAAAAATATATTAGTTATTTTTTATAGGTGTATAAATAATTTTTTTTAAGATTAAAACTTAGAATGTGTTTTTTAGATATAATATTTTTATTTAGTTTTATTTTAGTTAGTACATTATTCTAAATTCGTGATGATAATATTTTTTGATATTTAAATTGTTATTATCCTTTATTATTATAGCACCATCTGGCATTAGATCTATTATTTGAAAATCTATTATATCTTTATTATTTAATGTATATCCTTTTTGAATTTTTTTTGTTATAACTAAGTTTTTATATTCTTCGTGGATTTGATGTCTTTCTGTTATTATTCTTTCTGCACTTTCTATCATTTTATTGAAAATATTCATTAATATTTCTTCTTCTTTATAAGTCTCATTTGTTATTATTTTTAAAGATGTTGCATTTTGAAGATTTGGTGGGAATGTTTCTTGATTTATATTTATGCCAAAGCCTCCTATTATTGCTAATAGTTCTTGTCCGATAATTATATTTTCTATTAATATACCACCAATTTTTTTATTGTTTATTATTATGTCATTAGGCCATTTGATTGTGGTTTTAGCGTCTTTAAGGTAAAAATTTAGTTCGTTGCAGATATTTATTGCTATCCATTCGCTGATAACGAATAATGGTATATTTAATATTGGTATTGGATTTTTTAATTTCCATAATATTGTGGCTGTTATATTTTTATGGGGTTCGCTATACCATTTATTATCACCTTGGCCTCGTCCTTGAGTTTGATTCCATGTGTAAAAAAGTAC
>LUZL01000268.1 GCA_001603615.1 Bacteroidales bacterium Bact_20
TCCAATTATTCTGATGGCATTTACCAATTGATAATTATCTTTGATGATAATAGGTTGATATTTCCTGTGATTATACAAAAATAATGTTTGTTTATATTATAATGGTTTTTAAAAAAGGGATGTTTACATCCCTTTTTTAATTTTATAATAAAATATTTTTTAATTTTTTTCGTTTATAAGCAAATCTAGAACAGTTATTATTAATAATTAATACCACCTAAAAAATATATAATATGGAAACACGTAAAGATGTAAGGCAATTAATTATTGATGCAGCAGACAAATTTGGTCACAAAACAGCTTATGTATACAATGACCAAGAGTATTGTTTTATGAATTTAAAAGATAGTGTTTTTAGATTAGCTAATAGCTTATTAGATATTGGCTATAAAAAAGGCGATAAAATTGCTATCTATTTACCCAATTGTATAGAATATGTTTATTCTTATTATGCTATATATTCTTTAGGTCTAGTAGCTGTACCTATAGATTTTTATTTTAACCCACAAGAAGTATTTTCTATTGGTAGACATTGCGAGCTAAAGGGAATCATCACTACTACAAATGCTAAATTTAATTTATTAGAATTAAAACAAAATATCCCTTCTCTAAGAGATATTATTACTATAGAAGAAAATGCTAAATACTTATCTTTTTGGAAACTTGCTAGTAACTCTAGAGCAGAATTAGAAGATCAAGGTATATATAATAATATGATGTCTAGTATTTTTTACACTTCTGGTAGCTCTGGCAAACCCAAAGGTGCTACATGGAGCTATGAACACATACACCTAGGTGCTGAACAGCTAAAAATGATGACTGAATATGAAGGGCTCAAAGGCATATTGATGATGGATGAAAATGAAAGAATTATCTCTGCGATACCTTTTTCTCACTCTGGAGGAATATTATTCCCTATGACTGCTATTAAATATGGCGTTAGCACGGTAATAATGCCTAAATATCATCCATTAGATTTTGTAAAATTAGTAGATAAATGGAAGGTAACTGGATTTTTTATGGTGCCACCAATGTTTTATGCTTTATTATATCTGAAAGATATTAAAGCTTATTCCTTAGATTCTGTTAGATGGGCTGTAGTCTTTGGGGCTCCATCATCGCCAGATTTGATGATGAAATTTGCTAAACTTTGTCCTAATGCTATCGTAACGAATGGATGGGGAATGACTGAGGTGATACCTCCTATATCAGTAGCTTCACCTACAAATATACGTTCTGTAGGTAAACCTGTCCCCAATGTAGAAATGAAAATAGTGGATCCAGAAGGCAATGAAGTGAAAGTAGGTGAAGTAGGAGAGCTAGTAGTACGTGGCAAATCCGTTTTTGGAGGATATTACAATGAGCCAGATTTAAATAATGAAGTATTCAAAGATGGATGGTTCTATACTGGTGATTTAGCTAGACAAGATGAAGAAGGTAATTTTTATATTATTGGTAAATCTAAAGATACTATCAAGGTTGGTGGACAACTTGTTTGGGCAGCAGAGGTAGAGGAGGTCATACTGCGTCATCCTTGCGTGAAAGAAGCTGCTGTCATTGGTATACCTGATCAATTGAGAGGAGAGGTAGTTAAATGTTTTGTGGCGTTAAAAGATGGTATAGTATTGCCATCTAGCTATTTAATGGATTATCTTAGAGATAATTTGGCAAAATTTAAATTACCTAGAGAAATAGAATATCTAAATGAACTTCCTAAGACTGGATCAGGTAAAGTAAATAAAGCTGCACTCAGAGAAATGGAAGAAAACAAACATAAATAATAATGGAACTTTAATAAAAAAGGGGTTCTATTAGAACCTCTTTTTTATTTACATATAACTTTATTATTGTTTAATTTCTTTTTAAAAGTATCAATTTATTATTATCTTTATCAAAGTAATATTCATCAATACCATAATTATATTTATTTAATAAATTCCTTGAACTGTCCAAAAAGGTTTTCATTGCTGCTTTATCATCTGGATATTCATCTGCTATTCTATCATATTCCCATGCTGGTAAATTGATATAAATATATTTATCATTAACAAGTTTTTTCCATGTCCACGATAAAAAGTATCCAGATTTTGAAATTTGTAGATTATTTTTAGTTTTAGTAAATTCTATGTATGAAATTGCACCTCCATCTGTATGCATATTTCTTTGATTAGAAATAAAATTACCTAACGAATAATAAACTACAGATTCTACATTATTAGCACTATCTAAAACATTTTTTATCATTGGTTGGATAACATGTGGATGTGAACCTATCAAATAATTAGCACCATTTTTAATACAAAAATTTGCTATTTCTTTTTGATAATTATTAGGTAAACGTTTGTATTCTTCTCCCCAATGAAAAAATATTATTATGCCATCAGGATTATATGATTTAGCTAATGAAATGTCGTCTCTGATTTCATTTGTATCTATGACGTTAATAATTACTTCAGATCTAGGTATCCCCACATTCGTACCATATGTATAATTGAGTAGAGCAATCCGAATATTACCTTTTTGAATGAGTAGAGGATTATTTTTTTGAAAATCTGCAAAATTTTTAAAAGTGCCAGTATGATTAATGTATAAGCTATCCAAAACATCTATTGTACGCACCACTCCACTGATACCTTTGTCAAAGCTATGATTATTAGCTGTTACTAGAATGTCTATGGAAGCTTCTTTCAGTGCCTTAGCAAAATCGTCTGGTGCACAAAAAGCTGGATACCCCGTGTATGGTGGACCATTAAATGTAGTTTCCAAATTCCCTATTACAAAATCTGCATAATTAAATAATGGTAATAGATATTGAAAATTATCAGAATAATCATAATATTCGCCATTCCATGCTGATGTTATTTGTGGACCATGCTGCATTATATCTCCTATAAATATTAGCTTTAGCGTGTCTCTCTGCTGAGAATATAACGTTACAAAGCTAAAAAAGTATAATAATAAAAACAGATACTTCCTCATAACTAATCTATTTTTTTCATAGTTAATTATTTATTAAGAGCATTTTTTAATATTTTTTCAAACTCTTTGGGTAAAAAGTGAAATTCATTCCATGAGTTTTCTAATGTTTCTATGTTAGGAGCTGGCAAAGGAGTGAGATTTGCAAATAATGGTTTGTGAGAATAATATTCATCAGTAATTAATTGATTAACAACTGCTCTCACCTCATCTACTGTACCTATACATTCAAATGGTTTTGACATTTTCAACCCTAATAATTCATCTAATGTATTTTTTAATTCCATATTTGAGAAAATATCTCTACCAAAGATATTTTCTAATTCATTAGGATTGATATATGGAGCTAGCATCAGAGCTACGAATAAGCATTTAGGACAGTTACCACACCATTTATCATCTTTGCTCCCTACATTACAACTACGAAAAGCTCCAAAATACTCAGAATATTGCGAAAATAATTTAGCTACTTGTAGCTCATGGAGAGGTCTAATAAAGCTAAAATATTCTATATCATCATTCAAAAACATTTTTGTATAATATCTAAAATGACTCTCAAAACTTATCGTTTTAGAATACTGATGATTAATATTACTATCTATTACTGTACTTTCATTAGCACTAAACTCATTACTCAATGCTATATATTTAGCTCCTATTAAGTATGCACTCAGCATGCTATAGAAAGCAAGCATAGCACTGAATGGAGTATGTCCATTGAGAAATCCATTGCTATTCATATCCAAGAGTGTATGATCTATCGTACGATGTATTTCTATAATATGAGCTCGTGGTATCTGAGCTATATCTATAATTCTTAATGTGGCAGCATTTGGATTTATGATTAATGGGATAACTTCAAAATTTGATTTTTTTAATAATTCTAAAGTTACTATTGAATCTTTGCCACCTCCTATAGGGACTATCACTCTTTTATCTTGTAAATATCTTAAATTTTGTTTAGGCAGAATATCAAAGTTTTTTATTTCGAAATGAATAAATTCATCAATATTAACATCAATATTATTTTTATAAAAAAATTCACCTAATCCATTATAATAGAGGTTTCTCCACCATTGAGATTGATAATTATTAATAAAAGCAGGATAAATATTGACTAATCCAGAGCATGTTGCTTTCCAATAACTTATTAATTCTATCATCCCAATATTAAAGACAAATGGTGATATCTCATTAATATTCACTTTGCGAGCATTTAGGACATTGTTAAACAACCAATAGGAGCTAGGTTTAAAAAAATATTCTCCATTATCAAAATCAAATGTGACAGCTAATCTATCATCTTTTATAGCAATATTAAATTTGTTGTAATTAAATATGGGATATTTTTTTGATAATTCTATATAATTATTCATAATTTTTTATTTAATTTGTAAACTTTTCGGCATAATTTTTGTCAAAGATAATAAAAAATCATCATAAAATGAATATGGAATATAAGCTAAAGATCAAAAGAAATGATTTAGAACCAGCTGTAGGTAGATTATTAATAGCAGAGCCTACTACATATGATTATTTTTTTAGTAGATCAGTAGTATTATTACTTAACAATGATGAAAATGGATCTGAAGGTATAATAATTAATAAAAAACTCAATAATAATCTAAAAAATTTAATTTTAAAATCTAGAATTAAATCTGATGTACAAGTTTATGTAGGTGGACCAGTAAAAGAGAATAAGATATTTGTTCTTCATAGATTAGGTGATATAGTGCCTAATAGTTTAGAAATAATTCCCGGCTTGTGGTGGGGTGGCGATACAAGAGTGTTGTACGATTTGATAAATAATGGCGTTGCTAATGATAGTAATCTTAGAATATTTCAAGGTTATAGCTCTTGGGCACCTATGCAGCTAAAAGAGGAAATGAAAAAAAACTATTGGGCAGTTGCAGAGTTTAGCATTGAAGAGATTTTTGAGATGCAAGTAGAATATATGTGGAAAAAATGTGTAGAGAGTTTAGGTACAGAATATAAATTTTGGCAACATATTCCTGAAAATCCTACTTTAAATTAATATAACAAAAAAAATTTTTTTATCTATTTATAATATTTCCCCTAAAAGACTAATTAAAAAATAATTAATTTTGATAAAAAAAATGTCTTTTTCTAATGTTTTATTGAAAATAATTGGATGGAGAGTAGAGACTGATGAAGATGTTAGTATATATAATAAAGCTATTTTGATAATGGCGCCTCATACTTCTAATAATGATTTTGTCATTGGATGGTTAGCTTTAAAAAAATTAAATGTAAAAGCTAAATTTATAATCAAAAAAGAATTATTTGTTTTTCCATTATCCATAATTCTAAAATCTTTAGGTGCTATACCTGTAGATAGAAAAAAGCCAAATAAACTACCAATAGAATTAGTAAAATTAATAGAGAAATCCTCAAAAATATGGTTAATTATTACTCCCGAAGGCACTAGAAAACCAGTTAATCATTGGAAACAAGGATTCTATTATATTGCTCAGAAAGCCGATGTACCTATTATACCTTCTTTTTTGGATTATGAAAAAAAAATAGCACATGTGTTACCAGCTATTTATCCAACTGGTGATTATGAGAATGATTTACTGCCATATATAGAAATATTGAAAGATGTAAATCCTAAAAATAAAGATAATTTTATATTACCCAAGATATAAAAAATGGAAGACAGTAATTTCGTAGCTTTATTTAGATATCCCAAAGACTGGATAGATGATTTAATAAATGAAATTAATAATGCTAAAAATTGGATTTATATAGAAATATATAGATTTGTGAATGATCCTACAGGTATCAGAGTGAGAGATGCACTTGTAGACAAAGCAAAAGAAAATATAAAAATATATGTACTTGTAGACAGCTATGGTGCTAAATCTGACACAAATTTTTTCCAACCGTTATTAGATGCAGGTGGCATGGTACGTTTTTTCACCCCTATTCCAATCTCATTGGCTATTTTTTCAGAGGCTCATCGCAGAAATCACCGAAAAATCATTGTCATAGATCAGATTTCTTACCTCGGCTCTGCTAATATTTCAAACTATTCACTAGAGTGGAGAGAGAGCATTTTAAAATTTAATGACCCAAAGCTAGCAAATAGATTGATTTATTTTATAAAATTAAATTTCAAACATTATAAAACATATACTTTTAATCAAAAGAAATTTCATCGTATTCATAATGTGAATGGGATGGAGCTGATACGCGATATACCTTCTATCTGGAAGCAACGTGTAAGGAAAAAACTTAATTGGCTTTTAGATAATGCAAAAAAATCTATTAAAATTGCTACTCCTTATTTCCTCCCCATGGGGTCTACCATTGATGCTTTGATAGAGGCTACTACTAGAGGCGTTTATACTGAGATTTATTTGCCTTTTAGAAGTGATGTTAATTCTATGGATGTACTTAGAAATTATTATTTAGGAAAATTATGGAAAGCAGGTATAAAAATATTCTTTTATTTGCCCACAAATTTACATGCCAAATTACTATTAATAGATAATGAGCAATATATGATCGGCAGTAGTAACTATGACTATAGAAGCTATCTATATATGCATGAAATCAATATGCTGGCAAAAGATCCTGTCGTAGTGCAGGAATTAGATAAATATTTCGATGAATTAAGACAAGATAGCACAGAGTTTGACTATGATAGATGGCGTGAGAGACCTATGCTAGATAAATTATTCGAAAAATTATTAATACCTTTTAGATTTTTATTCTAAATAATTATTTATCAAAAATATCCTAATTTTGACAAAATTTCTATTATATACATTAATATCTAATTTAAAAAAATGAGAATAATTTTAAAATTATGAAAAAAATTTTATTATTTATATGTTTACTAATGTGCTCTTTAACAATATTTTCTCAGAAATTAAGCTCTGATGATCCTAAAGCTATAAAAAATTATAAGGAAGGGATAAAACTTTATGAAAATTATGAAAGTATAAATGCTATAAAAAAATTTAAAAAAGCTATAGAGCTAGATCCAAAGTTTATAGAGGCATACCTGATAACTGCCCAGGTGTATAGTGATATAGAAATGTATGATTCATCTATTGTATATTACAAAAAAGCTATAAATATAGACAAAGATTTTTTCCCCAATGCATATATGATAATAGCTAAACTTAGCTATATGACTGGCAAATATTCTGATGCTGCTATCTATCAAGATCTGTATTATCATCATCCTAAATTGTCAGATTTTCAAAAATTAAAAGCTGAGCTAGACTTAAATCTATATCGTGGGGCATTAGATTTATACAATAATCCTGTACCATTCACTCCTATCAATCTGGGCGATAATGTTAATTCTATTTATTCTGAGTATTCGCCGGCTCTGACTATTGATGATAGCACAATAATTTTTACTAGGAAAATACCAAGCATAGATAAAAATAGAGAGCAAGAAGATTTTTTTCAAAGCCATAAATTAAAAAATGGACAATGGACTAAAGCAGAACCTTTACAAGGAGAGTTAAATACTCTAAATAATGAGGGAGCACATACTATATCTGCTGATGGTAAAGTATTATATTTCACAGCTTGTAATAGAATCGATGGATATGGGAGCTGTGATATTTATAGAAGCTACAAAAAAGGTAATGTCTGGACAAAAGCTGAAAATGTGAAAGAGCTAAATTCTGAATCATGGGACAGCCAGCCAACACTTTCAGCTGATGGCAAAACTATCTATTTTTCATCAGCTAGAAGTGGCAATATGGACATTTATGAATCGCAATTATCAAACAATGGGAAATGGAATAAACCAACCAGACTGCCTAATAATATAAATACTGCTAAATCTGAATTAACACCATTCATACATCCTGACGGTAAAACTTTATTCTTCGCCTCCGATGGACACGGTGGTATGGGGAAATATGATATTTTTTATTCAAAAAAAATTAATGATACACTATGGTCTGATCCTATAAATATCGGCTATCCAATAAACACTAACAAAGATGATGCTTTTTTATTTGTAAATGCTAAAGGGGACAAAGCCTTTTTTGCTTCAGAAATGGCAGGTAGCTATGGTGGCTACGATATTTATATGTTTGATTTCCCTCAAAATATTATTACTAATCCAGTTACTTACTTTAAAGGTTTAGTATTGGATATAACTAATAACAAACCTGTTATTAATGCTGTAGCAGAATTAATTTCTCTGCGAGATGGTTTATCAAAAGTAAAAGTGAAAACAGATTATGATGGCACATTTACATTGCCATTACCTACAGGTGAAATCTATGCACTAAATGTAAGTGCAGATAATTATCTTTTTTACAGTGAACATATAGAGCTGCTAGAAGCTAGAGATTCTTTACATCCATTCATTAAATACATATTTCTGAAGCCTATTCAAAAAAATCAAACTATGGTACTTAATAATATTTTATTTGACTTTGACAAAGCAACATTAAAACCAGAATCATATATAGAACTAGAAAAATTATATAAATTTTTGTCAGAAAATCCTAATTTGATTATTGAGATTGGTGGTCATACAGATAATATAGGAACCAAAGAATATAATCAGATACTCAGCGAAAAAAGGGCTAAAGCTGTTTATGATTATCTAATTACAAAAAATATAAATGCTAATAGATTAAAATATAAAGGGTACGGAGATACTATGCCAATAGCTGATAATTCTACAGAAGAAGGAAGGCAATTAAATAGAAGAACGGAAATAAAAATTTTAGATAACTAACAAAAATACTTGACTCAAAAGCATAAATTTAAAAATAGTTCGCTATCTAACCTCGTCACCAATTCACATAGGTCTCTCAGTCTCCCCATCACCCCATCACCTAGGTCACCCCGTCTCCCAAGTCTCCCCAGTCATCCCGTCACACTATAATTGTTCAAAAATTTCACCAGTTTTACCTATTTCAATTGCTTTTTTCAGCTCATAATCTATATCGTAAATATTATAATAATAGCCACTAACTCCATACAAATAACGAGCTATAGATGCTTTCAGCACAGTTTTAATGAAATTTTCTGA
>LUZL01000269.1 GCA_001603615.1 Bacteroidales bacterium Bact_20
AGTGAGATTAAAAAGCATATTGCCACTCCTGTCTTTCATCGCTAGCACAGCTACCTTGTGCTTCTTCTTCTCCTGGGCTATTAGGTATTCTTCTTTAGTTTTGTATCTTCTGCCTTTTTCTGAATATTTCATTAGTAGCTCTTCTAACTCCATTATGCCAAAGAAGTTTACATTATCATCAAAGCTTCTCAGAGCTGTCAATATTCTATGCCTCCACTCAAAACTGGTTGTCAGATTTATACCTATTTCTTTAGCACATTTTCTTAAACTTTTACCCTCTAGCATACAGAGAATGTAGTCTAGCATTAATTCCTTTTTATGCATATTGTATACAAATGTGCCAGTGGTTACTCGGAAGTTTCTACCACAATCTTTGCATTTATAGAGTTGCTGCTCTTGTTGAGTGCCATTTTTGATAATGTTTATTCCTTCGCATTTAGGACATTGAGGTGATACACTTTGAGCTTTGAGACCTTGGTAGTCTACCACGTCAGCATTTTTTTCTTTTATCAGATAATAAAGCCCATCTAGAAAAGCTAAATGCTCTTGCTTGCCCATGGATAAATGCTCTTCGAGATTATCTACTAATTGTTTCATAGTTAATTGTTTTTGGCAAAGATATATAAAAATTTAAAATTAAATCCAATATATTTACAAACATTAAATATTTGTTTTCACCTTCTTTTCATTTTTTGTTTTATATTTAAAATATATTTTTTAAATTTGTATAAAAATTATTTTTTGAAATTAAATAATTATTATTCTCATTTATTACATTTTATAAATAATAATAAAAATAAATTATTATTGTTTATATTCTTTCTTTATATAATTATTTTATCTATTATACCTTTTAAAGATGATAGTTATATTAATAAAAATTATAAATTAGACTTACCAGAATTAATTGATAGAGGTTACATTAATGCTATCGTAGAGCATAATAGTATGAGTTTTTTTGTACATTATGGCAAAATAATGGGTTTACAACACGATTTACTTAATTTAGTTAGCAAGCAATGGAATATAAAAATTAATCAAATCGTGGTAAATAATCTCAGTGAAGCTTTTCCTCTTGTAGCTTTTGATACAATAGATATTTTGACTTCTGAAATTACTATTTTACCTAATAGATATCCATGTTTAGATTTTAGTATTCCAATTTATAATACAAAAATGGTACTTGTATTATACGATTCTCTTCATCCAAGTAGTAAAATTAATGATTTCTCAAAAATAAATATTGAAAAGCTGCAAAATCAGTCCATTGCTGTACCTTCTAAATCAATTTTTATTAGTTTTTTAAATAAATTAAGTGATAGTTTAAATTTAAAACTTTCTATTATTGAATTAGAAAATGACCCAGAATCTATTTTAGATAGTGTGATGAATAAAAAGTATTATGCTACTGTAATGGATGAAAAATTATTAATTGTTAATACTCCACTGCTTCACAATACGAGTTCTTATTATTTACCTTTTCCTCCTTACGACGTTGGATGGGCATTTAGTTGTCATCAACCTATTTTAAAAGATAGTTTAAACAAATTACTTTTAAATTTGAAAAAAACAGGTATTTTAAATTCTCTATTAAATAAATATCAAAGACCAATCTATATAATTAATAGTCAAGAGAGTGTTGCTCATTCTAAAAGAACTAAAAAACTAACTAAATATGACAAAATATTAAAAAAATATGGTGAGCTTTATGATATAGATTGGAGATTAGTAGCTGCGTTAATATATAACGAATCTAAATTTAATATAGATGCTGTATCTCATAGAGGTGCTTTTGGAATAATACAAATAATGCCAGAAACAGCTGAAAAATATGGGATTACTCCTGAAAGCTCTATAGATGAACAAATTAAAGTTGCTTATAAAATTTTGAATAATTATAAAAATACTTTAACAAAATATTTTAATTCTGATAAAGATCTATATAAGGCTATGGTAGCCTCATATAATCTTGGGTTAGGGCATATATTAGATGGCATTTCTTTAGCTTATAAGTATGATAAACAAATATATAATTGGGAACAAGTAGCTCAATGGATTATGAACAAATCGCAAAAGAAATATTACTCTGATCCTGTTGTTAAAAATGGTTATTGTAATGGAAGGTTAACTGTATATTTCACAAATCTGGTATATACTACTTATGAAAATTATAAACAACTTGTTAATTAGTTATATTTATTATTATTAAAAAAATTTTTTTACGTTTTTATTAATATTTTGGCGATTATCTATCTTTGTTTTCACTTCACCTTTATACTTTAATATATTGTTTACTTAAGTCTGTATTTTTAATTAAAAGTCCATAACTGTTCCTTTCCCATTTGATCTCAAAAAAATCATCATTTTTAATTATTTCTTCCCATGCTTGATACATAGATCTGGAATAATTAATATCATCTATAATAACAATTGATTTATCTGATAAAATAGCAGGTATCTTATTTATGATTTGGATACTAGATTCATAATCATGTGAGCCATCTATTATTATTAACTCAAATTTTTTATTTTCATCAATAAATCTATCTATTGCTATATTAAAGTCAAGGTTATAATTATATAAATTTTTTAATTGTAAACTATTTTTAAGATTTGTAATATAATTATTAAGTACGTCTACTCCTTCTATGGTATAAATTTCAACATTTGGTAAGGATAATGATAGTAAAGCTGATGTTAATCCAAAGCCACCACCTAATTCTAAAATTTTTTTTGCTTCTATATATCTTGCAATGCCAACAACAAAGGTACGTTTTCGCAGCTTACAAGAGATGCGTTTTTGCCATGTTTTTACTTTGGTTTTAATATATTTTTTATTTGACCCTATTGATTGAAATTCAATAAAATCATTGCATTTAGATAATGTATATTTATATGAGATAAGCTCTTGTGGTATTCTATAATCTATCCTATATGCTTCTAGATATAATTGATATAAATAAGGTGAATGTATATTAATCGCATTCTTTTTAGTAAAATAATATATTAAACTATGATAAATCCTAAAAAAAATATTTTTCATTTTAATATTTCATAACTCACATTCATCTGTAGATTGAGCAGTTACACAGATGTCATGAATCATTTTATACAATTTTTCTACTACATCATTGGGTATATTTTCTTTTTGTGCCATTTCTATAATTTTATTTAGTTTATCTTCAAATATTTGAGGTTGATAGATTGGTATATTTAGTGTGTTTTTAATTTTACCTATTTGCTTACACAATTTATATCTTTTCATAAATAATGAAAATAGTTCATAGTCTATTTCGTTTAATTCTTCCCTTAGCTCTTCTAGATTTTCATTCAGAGGCATAGTGATATTGTTTATAATAGGAAAAATTGAACTATTATTAAAATAGTATTCAAAAATGATAAATAAGGAGACACTTCGCTGATAGCCTGGTTTAATATCCTTTGTTTAGGCATTATATATACCATATCACCATCTTTCAGATAAATATGACCTAAATATAAATTATTTTTATCTTTTAAATTAACTTGATAAAAAGCAAAATTTTGTCCACTATTCATTGGTCTAGCAATAATAATTTTATCTGAACTAGCATTTCCTATACCTCCACTGTTTGTAATAGCATCTAACAATGTAATGTATGAATTAGAAAAATGAATTGTAGTACCATTACCATTACCTTGAGAAAAGACGTATACTTTTTTATTTGTCCAGCTAAGTAATACAAAGGGATCAACAATAAATTGAGAATATAATTTTGTTAAAGTATCTTTAAATTTTTCTATAAACATTCCATCCACATAGATACTTCCTAATAAAGGTAAATCAATATATCCATTTTCATTAATATAATAAGAAATATTTGCTGCATCTGCTTCATTAATGGCACTACTAACATTAGGAGAGATTATTAGTTGCTCTCCTTTATTTGGATAAATAGATATAAAAAATTGATCTCCTTTTTTAATAGTTTGTGCTGGAGGTATTTGTAGCTCATTAATGTCTTTTAAATCAGTTTCATTTAAGTTTGTCATCAATAAATTTGGATAATAATAGCTTGAGCAAGAGGTTAAAACTACAAATATTAACAATAAATATAAATTTTTAAATTTCATTTTGTCAAATATTAAAAAAATTATACAAAGATAAACTTTATAAACAAATTAAAAATTTTTATTTTTATAGTAATTATATCCAAACAAAGCGAGGTCATATTTAATCGGATCTATCGGATCTAGTTTTTTTAGATTATTTGTCAGTTCTAATACTGATTTTAGATCATTTTGTTTGCGAGACAAAAGCCCTAATTCACGTGCAGCTATACCTACATGCAAATCCAATGGTATATATAAAGAAGAAGTAGGTATATTTGTCCAAATACCGAAATCTAGTCCTTCATTATTTTTGCGTACCATCCATCTAAAATATAAATTAATTCTCTTGCAAGCACTATTTTTATCTGGATTAGGAACATGCTTCTCGCTACGTTGTTCATGTGGCAATGATAAAAATACATCTCTTAATGCTCTAATGCTTTCTATCAAATCATTATTTTTATCATAATGTATTTTCACAAAATTATTAAAACTGTCATATTTGAAATAAATTAAACGTATAGCATCTAAAAAGAAAAATAAGTCTACAGGTTTGAAAGTACGGTAAACAAAGGATTTACAAGATTGCCACTTGAATTTAGGTCCGGTGATGAATTTATATGGTTGATAATCCATCAGTTGCATAAGTTTTTTAGCAGCTTTTACAATATTTTCGCGTTTACCCCAAGCTATAATAGCACTAAAAAAACCCGCTATTTCTATGTCCAAAGGATCAGAAAACATAGCGGGAATTTTTATCGGATCTATTTCCCAATATTTAGTTTGAGAAAATTCTGAATATAAAGAATCTAAAATAACTTTAGTATCGTTCAAATATATTTATCTAACTTTTTTGATAATTTCTTGACCAATTTTAATAGCATTTAAATTAGCTGGTATCAGATGATGATGACGCTCTGGGAGGGACTCTTTAAGGCCTTCTTCTATGTAATCAAAAGATACTATAGGTTTTAGTTTTAGATAACCACCTAATACGAACATATTAAAAATTTTCATATTACCACTTTCAACGGCTTTATTAGAAGCTTCTATTTGATAGATTTCTATATCTGTTCTTTCTGGATGACGTGTGATGCCATGAGGATCATATATTAAGATACCACCTGGTTTCACAGAACTTTCAAATTTATCTAAAGAAGGTTGATTTAGGATGATAGCTGTATCAAATTCATTCAGAACTGGACTACTAATACGTTCATCACTAAGTATAACAGTAACATTAGAGGTGCCACCACGCATTTCTGGTCCATAAGATGGAAACCAGCTAACATTTAAGCCCTGTTTCATACCAGCTGTAGCTAAAATTTTACCCATTGATAGGACACCCTGTCCACCAAAACCTGCGATAATTATTTCTTCTGTCATAATAATTCAATTTTATAATTCTTTAACTAATTCACCATCTACTTTTATATCACCAAGAGGGAAAACTTTAAACATATTTTCTTCCATCCATTTATTAGCTTCCACAGGTGTCATTTTCCAACCACTATTACAGTTAGAAACGATTTCAATAAATGATAGTCCTTTATTTTGTTGTTGATTTTCAAAAGCTTTTCTAATGGCTTTTTTAGTTTTTCTTACATTAGCAGGTTTATGAACAGCTTGCCTTGTTACATAATAAGTACCAGGTAGCATAGCTACTAGTTCTGTAATACGAAGAGGGTGACCCATCATTTGTGGATCTCTACCATATGGAGAAGTAGAAGTTACCATACCTTCAAGAGTAGTAGGAGCCATTTGTCCACCTGTCATACCATAAATACCGTTATTAATAAAAATAATAACAATATTCTCTCCTCTATTGCAAGCATGTAGAGTTTCATTACCACCAATAGCAGCTAAATCTCCATCACCCTGATAAGTAAATACAAATTTATTAGGATACAATCTTTTGATAGCTGTAGCAAGGGCAGTAGCTCTACCGTGAGCTGCTTGTTGCATATCTATATCAAAAAATTCATAAGCTAATACAGAACACCCTACTGGGGCTATACCTATAGTCTGATCTTGTATGCCCATCTCTTCTATTGTCTCTGCGATTAATCTATGAGCTACCCCATGACCACATCCAGGACAATACGACAAAACATTGTCTGTAAGGACCTTTGTCTTTTTGAAAACAATGTTTTCATCTTTTATTATTTCTTTCCAACTTTCAAATTTTACATCCATAATTACAATCTTTAATACTTGTTAACAATTTTTTCTTTTAATGCATTTAGTACTTGGAATGGAGTATGTATTGATCCACCTACTCTACCATAGTGCTCCACTGGCACTCTATCATGCACTGCCAATCTCACATCCTCTACTAATTGACCTAGACTCATCTCTACAGATAATATACCTTTTACCTGTTTAGACAATCTTTCAAGTTCTTTATCTGGAAAAGGATATAAAGTAATTGGTCTAAATAACCCTACTTTAATACCTTCTGCACGTGCTAAATCTATAGTTTTTTGGCTAATTCTAGCACTAGATCCATAAGCTACTATTAAGTATTCTGCATCATCAGTTTTAATATTTTCCCACATAACATCTTCCTTCATTTTATCATATTTTTCTTTTAGATGCATGACATGTTTTTCTTGTCTAATAGGATCCAAGTCTAGAGAAGTAATAATATTTCTCTCTCTATCAGGAGTTTTTCCTGTGGTAGCCCATGGACATTCTTTAATGATTTCTTCTTCAGTTCTTCTAGGTATAGGGTCGAAAAGTTCAACCTTTTCCATCACTTGTCCGATTACTCCGTCTGATAAAATCATAACTGGGTTACGATATTTAAAAGCTATCTCAAAACCGAGTTTTACAAAATCAGACATTTCTTGTACTGATGAAGGAGCTAAAACGAACAAATAATAATCGCCATGACCACCACCTTTAGTAGCTTGGAAGTAATCACTTTGAGATGGTTGTATAGTTCCTAGACCGGGACCTCCACGTACAACATTAGCTATTAAACAAGGTATTTCTGCACCAGCCATATAAGAAATCCCCTCCATCATCAAGCTAATACCAGGGCTAGATGATGTAGTCATCACTCTTTTGCCAGCAGCACCGCCACCATATAACATATTGATAGATGCTACTTCACTCTCAGCTTGTAAAACTACCATACCGGTGCGTTCATAAGGATTCTCAGCCATTAAATACTCTAATACCTCTGATTGAGGGGTGATGGGGTAACCAAAGTAGCCATCGCAACCAGCTCTTACAGCAGCTTCTGCAATAGCTTCATTTCCCATCATTAAACGTATTTCTCCCATATTTTTCTTTTTATTTTTTAATTAAACTTCTAGTTTTGCTTTATACAATGTAATAACTGTATCTGGACAAACCATTACGCAATTTTCACATGCAGTACAATCTTCCTTTATTACATCAGCATAGAAATAACCTTTGGTATTTACATTATTACCAAGCTCTATTACTTTTTGAGGGCAAACTTCTACACATAAGCCACACCCTTTACATTTTTCTATGTCAATTACTATTGCACCTTTAAATTTTGCCATATTTTTTATTTATTTTTTATTGTGTTCTATATTTTCTTTCATGATTTTTAACCTTCTTCCAAGCTCATCCATCATATCCATTGGTATTAAAGACACACAAGCTCTTATTCCTTCATGAATATCTGATCCAGTAATTTTCAGTGATATAGCACCTATACCATGTAGTAAAAGTTGATAAATAAGCTCATGTCCATCTAGACCTGGGTATCTAACAGTGAAATAAAATCCATCAGCTATAGGCTTGTCTACATCTTTATCATAAACTAATTGAAATCCATTGTCTAAGAAATGTTTTTTCATTATTTTTGCCTTTTCGCCATAGATAAGCACTTCATCTCTAAAATCGTATTTACCCTCATTGACAGCCTTTAAAATAGCGTATAGAGCATATTGTGGAGAATGACTTGTGCCACTACTCACACTATATATACTCTCAAAAATGAGTGCTGTACCGAAATGATCTGAATGAAAATTAGTTTTGAGATCTGGAAAATGTCTTTCAAATAATTCTGGGCTTACTACCATCATACCTATCCTTTGCCCTGCATAAGAAAATACTTTTGAGCTACTTATCAGTAAAATATATTGATCATAGTATTTACCAATTGTAGGCTGATATGGAGGTACACCTGGCTTACCATAATCTTGTCTAAAATCCATTCCGAAATAAGCTAAATCCTCTATCACAACTACATCATATTTCTTAGCAATTTTTGCTATTATCTGCAGCTCCTCATCTGTGAAAACTATCCACGATGGATTATTAGGATTACTATAAATAAGTCCATAAAACTCTTTAGTAGATAAAAATTTCTCTAATATTTCTTCTAATTTTTTACCCCTATAATTATAAACATCAAAATGGTCTACTTGAGAACCCAATACATTAGCTTGTAATTTATGAACAGGAAATCCTGGATCTATAAATAATAATTTCTTTCTATCTTTATGAGTATGCATTAGAGTCATAAAAGAAGTAAAACTTCCCATCATAGATCCTACAGTAGGAATACAATTTACTTCATTAACGTCTAGATCTAGAAAATTTTTTACAAATTTTTTAATTTCAGCTTTTAATGGTTTATAACCTTGTATATCTGGATAAACAGCAGCAATGCCATTCTTGAGAGCTTCTATCTCTGCCTCTACGCCCATTTGTACAGGTGGTAATCCTGGATTGCCTAATTCCATCCTTATAAAATTAACTCCCGATTCTTTTTCTAATTTATCTACAATTTGACACATCTGCCTAATGGATGTATCAACTAAAGAACTTACATTATAATTATTCAATACTGCATCTAAAACATTTTTATCAATGATGGTATTTGGCATATTTGTTTTTTGCAAATCTACTAATTTTTAATAATATAATAATATATAATATTTATCATATTTTTTATTGTTTATTATCAATAATAAAAAATTTTAAAAAAATAATTTTTATTTATACATTTGTAAAATAAGAAAATTTTTTATGGCTGAAGAAAAGAAAACTACAACTAAAAAGACAACTTCAAACAGTTCAAAGACTAGAAATGTAGAACACAGAGAAATATTTGGTGGCAAAATACCACCGAGTGATATAGAAACTGAAGAGGTAGTATTAGGTGCATTATTAATAGAACCCAACGCATTAGCTACAGTAATAGATATTTTGCAACCAGAAGTATTTTATAAAGAAGCACATCAAAGGATATTCAGTGCTATACTAGCTTTATATCCAATAGGAGAACCTATAGATGTCATAACCGTAATAAATTATTTAAGGAAAAACGGTGAAATAGATGCTATAGGTGGACCAGTTTATATAGCTCAATTAACAGATAGAGTGATATCTGCAGCAAATATTGAATACCATGCACGTATATTGATAGAAAAATATGTACAAAGAAAGCTGATAGAAATATCTACTAATATTATTACTGAATCGTATGATCCTACCTCCGATGCTTTTGATACTTTAAATGCAGCTGAGAACGCACTATTTCAAATTAATGAACAAAATCTTAGACGTTCATATAGATCTTTGCCATCTGTAATGCAAGTAGTAAGAGATCAGATTGAGTCAGCATATAAAAATCAAGGTGAATATACTGGAGTAGTAACAGGTTTTTATCAACTAGATCAGCTCACAGGTGGTCTACAACCTTCTGATTTAATAATAGTAGCAGCTAGACCTGGTATGGGAAAAACTGCTTTCGCTCTGTCTATGGCACGCAATATGGCAGTGGAGTTTGGATTACCTATCGCATTTTTTTCTTTAGAAATGACTGCTCCTCAGCTAGTAATCAGAATACTATCTGCTCAAACACAAATCTCTAGCGAACGTATTAGAAAAGGTGAATTAGATGACCCCGAATGGATGGCTTTGAATGAAGCTATGAATAAATTATCTAATGTAAAATTATATTTGGATGATACTCCAGCTTTATCTATATTTGAATTAAGAGCTAAGGCTCGTAGATTAAAACAAGCATATGATATTCAAGCTATATATATAGATTATTTACAATTAATGACTGCTAAAACTGATAAAAACAGTAATAGAGAGCAAGAAATAGCTTCTATTAGTAGATCATTAAAAGCTCTAGCAAAAGAATTAAATATTCCTATTATCGCTGCAGCACAATTAAGTCGTGATGTAGAAAAACGTAGTGGTACTAAACGACCTCAACTTTCTGACCTTAGGGAATCAGGTGCCATAGAGCAAGATGCAGATATAGTAATCGGTATCTATAGACCTGAATATTATATGAAAGAAGAGCAAGTAGATGAAGATAAATTAGCTGCAGTAAAAAATAAAGCCGAAATAATACTTCTGAAGCATAGAAATGGACCTTTAGGTACTGTAAATCTTCATTTCCTCAATCAATTTGCATTATTTACTGATGAAGACATATCAAATATCAATGTAGAAAAACAAGTTTTTCAATCTAGAATGAATGAAGATGTAGATGATGACTACTATAGCGTATACGATGCTCCTTACTAAAA